>DSBK01000111.1 GCA_011046085.1 Actinomycetota bacterium | reverse complement strand
TCCTTTGGTAGATGTTTTTTTAGCAATCTCATCATACCAGAGAGGGAGGGAGCGCTAATTGCTTTTAACTATCAACTGCCGTGCCTACCGTCAGGCAGGTCCGATAAGCTCTTAACCTGTACACCTCTTCAACTTTACCTACTATCCGTTACCCATTACCCTTAACTATCAGCAATAAGCCATAAGCCATCAGCTACTTTATCCTTTCCCCCATACTCTTTAAATCTTCAACTAAAAACACCATTCCCGAAATGGAAATGGCATTTTTCTTAAATACTCCTTTCCAAATGCGGGAGGCACAAGAATTTCCCCTCATACCCTACGGGTTTCAATAAAACCCTACGGTCACCTTCCATAACCTATGGCTTTAGGAACGATGACTCGGAGTTCACAAATTTTATATTTTCAAATCGATACTCTTATTTAAAAATTCTATCTTAAAAAACTTTTTCCTTCAAACTCATTCAAATTTTTTTAAGTCGCTATACAAATTTTATTTCTTCCACTTTCTTTTGCTTCATAAAGCGCCTCATCAGCCTTCACAACTAACCCAGCGGCATCCTTTGCATCGTGAGGATACAAGGCAACCCCGCCGCTTATCGTCTTCTTTACAACTGGCTGTTCTCTATTACCTGGAAATTCAAGAGTCTCAACCGATTTTCGTATTCTCTCAGCAACAACAACGGCTTGTTCTTTAGAGGCACGAGGAAGCAAGATTACAAACTCCTCCCCGCCGTATCTAGAAACAATATCAATATCCCTGGTGTTTTTCCTAATCGTTTCAGCTATCTTCTTTAATACTACATTGCCTTGCTCGTGACCGAAGGTATCGTTGTAATGTTTAAAATGATCTATGTCCATCATGATAAATGACAATTCCTTTTCATATCTATCCGCTCTTTTCTTCTCTTCCTCCATCCTGTCGAGGAAATAGCTATAATTAAAGAGACCTGTGAGACGATCGTGAACTGAAAGCAGCTCCAAAGCCATCTGTTGTTTTTTCTGTTTCTTAGAAAGAACCCCTAAAATGGAGCCAACGATTAAGAATATCGATATCCCCACAACTATTTCCATTATGGTCGCTTCGACGCTTAGGGACTTATAAAATTCAGGTGAATTTACGCTTGAATAGAGCCACCACGAAACTGCCCCAATGCTCATTAAGCCAATGGTTATTACCCCATAGATGTCATAAACTATAGCAGCAATAACCAACGGCACCACATAAAGCGTCCAATATATTAAAACACCGTGCGGAAAGGAAAAATGAATTGCAAGATTTGCAAAACCAAACGTCAATACTATCAACAACACACTACGCAAATATCTTCCTCGCTTCACAACCGCCTCCCCCTAACCAATCAATCTAAAAGAAATAAAACATATCACAAGCAAAAATAAAACTAGGAACATGCCAAAATTTAAATCTTGAACGTAAAGCTCAAATTCAATACCCGTTTTGCTGGCGGATAAATCCTGATACAATTTGGCCAAAAACCCTTTCCGTAATTTTCCGATAATATAATTTATCTTTTCGGTTAAAACCGCCTTACTTTTCAAATAACTATATTTTATACGCCTTTTTAAACTAATAACAAAAAAACTTAATCTATGAACTTCTGTCCTGGCATATATTCCAGAAATCGACCCCTCTTTTACAGCTTCGGTTCCTGGGCCTGCCACCATAATTTCAGGCAGATGAACCTCTCTGTGCGTTAGGAAATATAATCCCATTGTAAGTTGCTCAAACCAATAATTAACACCAAACCAACAAGGAAAACGCATATGGAAAAGATCGTATTTTGTTCCCATTGCAAATATCAATATTCCCACAAATAAAGAGATTATTAAACTTTGAATATCATGCCCAGTTAAAATGTTTATGATGCTTACACTGTTCAAAGAAAGGGTTTTATATCCCAAGTTTTTTAAGAGAGGGATCATAAAGGTGCCCCAGAAACGATTAGGTAAAATACCTAAAATAATAACCAGCGCTGTTAAGGGAAGAATACCAGCAATCATAAAAGGTGGTGCATCCTTAACGCTCTCATATTTTTCAGGCAACTTACCCAAAAATATAAGAGCAAACAACTTAATAAACGAAGCTATCGTTCCCCCCGATATTATTAAAAAGAGAATCTCGGCAAGAGAAACCCATCCACCGTGACCCAAATGAGTTACCGCTTGATGAATGAGCGTTTTGCTCACATAACCGTTAAAAAGCGGTATCCCGCTAATTCCAAGAGATGCAATGATCGTACAAAATGCGATGATGGGCATCTTTTTAAGCAAGCCACCTAGTTTATACATGTTAAACTCGCCGGTGCGATAAAAAACTGCGCCAACCGTTAAAAAGAGAGATGTTTTAAAAAGAGCGTGATTAACTATGTGATACAAACTCCCGCCGATGGCTAAGGCCCCTTTGCCCCCTAAATAAATCGCACATCCTATCCCCAAAACAATGTAACCCATCTGGCTGATGCTGTGATACGCCAACATTTTTTTGGCATTCTCTTGCAATAAGGCCATAAAGACCGCGACAAACATGGTTACAACGCCCACCCAAATCACAACAAATCCAACGTCAATTGACCTAATCTCTGGACCAAAAATTGAAAATAAAGACCTGATAATACCGTAAGCGCCAGCCTTTATCATTATCCCTGAAAGAAGAGCGCTGGCAGGAGATGGCGAAACGGGGTGAGCATCGGGAAGCCATATGTGGAGGGGAACAACACCAGCCTTAACTCCAAAGCCGATGCCCATTAGCGCAAACGTGATGACCTTAAAGTAATCGGAACCTCCGCTTAGCCCAGTCGCAAATGCCACACTACCAGCAATTTTGTAATAGAAAAGAATTCCTAATAAAAGAGCAAGATCACCCAAAAACACCATTATAAGATATTTGGTACCCGCCTCAAATGCTTCTATGCTTTCATTGTGAACTATCAAGGGATAGGCAGATAAACCCAAGAGCTCAAAGAAGATAAAGAGCGTTAAAAAGTTCCCAGCCAGGAAAACACCCAAGTTGGCAGAGAAAGCCAGTAACATGAAGACATAAAATCGTCTGCGTTTAACCGATTTTTTCATATAAGAAACTGAAAATAACATAGCCGCGGTCCAAACGAGAGCTGTTAAAAAGGCCAGTAAAACATTCAGCGAATTAATGGATAATTCAACTTTAGAAAATGGAAGAAAGGGATATTTGATTATGACGTGCCCGCCGGAACCGCCAAAAAATAATATGGAGGTTAAAATCAAAGTAGTTAAACTAAATAAAAACGGCAAATAATCCCAAGCCGTTTTAAGCTTATGACCAAACCAATAAGTTATCCCGGCGCCTAGAAAAGGTATCGCTATTATTAATGACGTTAAAATAAGATGAAAATCCATCTACCCCCCAAAATAGTAGATAACCATGGGGTTAATTATTGAAAGCAAAATTTTTGGAAAAATACCAAAAACTAAACCTCCAAAAACCCCTGCCCCTATAGGAAAAGAAATCCAATAGCTTAGCTTGTCACCAAAAACTAAATTATCATCTAACCTCTTAAAAAAGAGGGTGTAAACAACATAAAGTAAGTATAAAGCGCAAAGAACAGATCCTATAATTAGAACACCAATGATCCCCGGCTGATTGGTCTCCAATGGCGCTCGCCAAAGATACCATTTCCCAACAAAACCTGGAGTTAGGGGTGTTCCAATTAACCCCAACGAGCCAATCGTAAAAAGAGTTCCCACAACTTGTAATTTTTGACCCACGCCGGAAAGCTCGCTTATTTTATTTTTACCGGTCTGAACATCAATAGCTCCGGCGCAGAAAAAAAGAGCTAGTTTTAAAAACGCGTGGGTAACCAAGAGAAAAAGACCCCCGATAAATGCTGAGGGATTAAGAAGAGCCATCCCTAAAATTGGATAAGATACATAAGCCACCGTAGAAAAAGCAAGTCTTCTTTTGAAATCGTCCTGGCGTAGGGCCATCAACGACCCGTAAATAATCGTTATGCTCGATATAATAATAAGGAGAAAACCAATTCCCATACTTTGAACAAGCTTTAAACTAAAAACATTTAAAATTACCCGCATTATTCCATAGACCCCCATATTTACCACCGCTACAGCATGCAATAAACCAGTCACCGGCGTTGGGGCCACCGATACCATGGGCAACCAATTGCTAAAAGGAAAAACCGCCGCCTTAACTCCAAAACCGACAACATACATCATAAACACAAAAAGAAGAATCCTCGGCTCAACTCCGAACATCACACCAACCCTGGCAAAACTCTGTGAACTACCAAAACCAATGGTGGCAAGCACCGCGAACAACAATACCGATTCCCCGGCCATAAGATAAATCAAATAATTTTTAGCTGCCCTTATGGCTGTCGAAGTCTCGGAATGAATAACCAGAGGATAGGTCGAAAAGGTCAACAGCCCATAGAAGATAAACAAGGTGAGCATGTTGCCGGCTAAAGTCACGCCCACTGCAAAAGAAGCGCTGAGAGTGAAAAATCCAAAAAACCTAGCCCCAGAATTAAAAAATTTCTTTTCCATATACTTTAATGCATACGGAATACTTACCAACCATAGACAAGCGGTCAGCATGGCAAAAAATAACCCGAGCCAATCCGTCCTAAGACAAAGAAAAAGATTGAAGCCGAAATCGGCAAAATTACACTCAATTACCTCGCCCTTGCTTAAAATAAAATACATTGCAAGCACCATTAAAAAACTACAAACGCTTGCGAGTATGCTTAAAAATTCCCTCAGCTTTTTATTTTCGCCAGCAAATAAAATCGCGACACCGATAGCGCCCGGCAAAAAAACTGCGACGATAGGCAAAACCGAGACCATATTTTGGTTCATCTTCTCACCTCAACAACACCAGAAGCTCTTTTACCCCAGGCTCTATTAGAACAAAAGCCATTTTTGGAAACAATCCGAAGAGAAGGGAAAATAAAGATAACACGCCCAAAGGAATTAACATTTCAAGAGGCGCTTCCAGAACTTCTGCCTCAGATTCGGGCTCTTCAAAAAAGATACAGTTAATAATTCTTATGCAGTATAAAATGGAGAGAAAGCTACCCAGTAAAATTGCGCCAACCATTCCCCATAATCCTTGCCTGATGGCAGCAAAACAGAGATAGTATTTACTTGCAAAACCACAGGTCATGGGGATGCCCGCAATTGAAGCCAGACTAATTGCAAAAAAACCCATCGTAATTGGCATTTTTTTTCCGATGCCCCTCATTTCATCAAGCTTTCTAAATCCCGTCCTGTAGATTATTGCCCCCGCGCCAAAGAATAGAGCCGATTTGGCAAGCGCGTGATTTAAAATCTGCAACATGCTCCCCGCCAAACCCAAATATGAGAACAAAAACACGCCAATTGCCGCAAATCCAATTTGGCTTATGCTGGATTGAGCCAAAAGCACCTTTAAGTCACTTTCAAATAACGCAAAAATAGCTCCGAAGACTATGCCAATTGTTGCCAAGACCCTAAATAAAATAATAAACTCGGCAGAATAAACAATAGGCAAGATATAGTAAATGACCTTGATTATTCCCACCACCCCAACCCCGATAACCAAACCAGACAAAACAGCGCTAACGGGAGCTGGCGCCTTCCCATGAGCTTGCGGTAACCAAATATGCATTGGAAACAGGGCCGCCTCGATAACAAAGGCAACTATCAAAAACAATGCGCCCGTATAAACTACCGTTAAATCAGAAGAACTTCTTACCCAAGAAGCTATTTGAGAAACGTTAAGCGTTCCCGTCACGGAATAGATGAATCCTAGACCCAATAAAACAAAAAGAGAGGAAATAACTCCCATAACCAGATATTTAAAACCGGCCCTTAACGCCTCTTTGTCCCCCGCAATTGCCACCAACGAATAACTACTCAGCGAAAGGATTTCAAAAAATATGAACATATTGAAAATGTCTCCTGAGATAACAAAGCCAGTCATAGAACCAAGAAGGAGAAGGGTTAAAATATAATAAAATGGCGCTTTTTCTTTCTCGAGTTCTTTCTTCACATAAGGTTTCGAGAAAATAAATACAAAAAAACCAACGAAAGTTATTAAAAGAAGTATAAAAGCGGTGATATTATCGATAAGCAACTCAATGCCCCACGGAGGAGGCCAGTTGCTCATGTAATAAACAAAAGCACCCCCTTTTAAAACTCCCAGAGCCACAAAAATCGCGGAAACAAAGCAAAAAAACATCGTTAAAAGAGAAAGTGGATAGACAACTCTTCTGTTTAAATTCAATAAAATCGAAAGCAAAACAGCAACTGCCAAAGGAGCAACCGTTATCAATATTGGTAAATGATATACGATACTCATAGTTGCTCCTCTTCCTCGCGCTCAAACAGCTTAACTGCCAAAATTAACGCCAAAGCCGTGGTTCCTACCCCCACAACTAGGGCCATAAGCACTACCGCCTGAGGTAAGGGATTAACATAATTCTTAACGCCATCAACGATGAGGGGCGCCGCGCCGCCCTTTCTATTTCCGATGCCAATTAAAAAAAGAAATATGGACGTCTCCATTATGTTTATGCCTATGATTTTCTTTATTAAGTTCGGCCTCAAAGCAACCGCATAAAAACCGATGAGAAATAGAATCATGGAGGCCACATAAATTAAATTTGAAAAAACTCTCGTAATCATCATTCCCTCTCAACCTTCTTTAAAATATAAAACAACGACGCAATGGTTATGCCGCTAGTAAGACCTATGCCGATTTCCAATCCAAGAGTAAATAATTTTCGGACGGGTGAGCCAAATAAATTTAAATTTAAAAAATTACCGCCTACAAACAATGACATCAAACCAAGGAGCATAAAATACAAAACCGCTAGGCCTTCGAAAAATACCCGTTTTGATGCAGGGAATTTTTTAACAGCCTCATCAAAACCAAATATGAGGGCAAAAATTATTATAACGGAGGCCAAGATAACCCCTCCCTGAAAACCACCGCCAACAGAATAACATCCGTTAATTGCAACATAGCAGGCAAAAACTATAAAAAAGGGAATATATATAACCATGGTGATTTTAATTAATGGACTTGGCTCAACTTTCAGTGGAGATAAGCCCCTTTTTGCTTTTTCCCGGCCCAAAATCGCCAATGCAGCAGCAAGAACTGTAAATATCGCCACCATTTCCCCCATCGTGTCATAAGATCTGTAATTTAACATAATGGCAGAAACCAAATTTTTACAGTTTGTCTCCCTAGCACCTTCTGATATATATCTAGGAGTGGTAACAGTGTTGGAGGGATTGGCGGGATCACCCATGATTGGCATCTCCAAAACTGTCAACAAAAGAAACAGGCCTATCAATGTCAAAAAAAGAAAGCTGCCTAATTTCCTCATTCCGCATCATCCTTAGATGTTCTAAAGACGGCCACCACAAAAAGAACCGAAATTATCCCCGATTCAATTACTATCTCTGCCAGCGCAAGCATGGGAGCCCCCAACTGCTGCCACACCAGAGCCATAACCAAACCATAGGCAGAAAAAAATATGACCGCGGCAAGCATATCTCTGCTCGATACGATAATGATAGCCAACGTAATAAGAGCTAAAACCAACAAAACAGTAAGACTTGTCATACCTTAAAAATCTCCCTAAACAGTTTCTCTTTTTCCAAAAGAAGTTTTTCTTCACGATTTTCCTGCCATGGCACTAGGTCAATTCGCCTGGCCGCCCTCGCAATCACATGCCCAACGACCAAACTCGAACTCAAAAGAAGTAACGTTACAAGAAGCAACTTTAAAACGTTAAAAGATAGACCCTCGTAAATCATTAGTCCAATGAGGGCCAAACCCGCTCCAAGAATATCACACTTAGTAGCCGCGTGAAGACGAGAATAAATATCGGGAAGTCTTATAACGCCAATAACTCCGACCCACAAAAAGAAAACCCCTACGCTTAAGAATAAAACTGCCAAAGAGTTGCTTATTACATCAAACACTTAAAATTTCCCCCTACTTTCAATATAACGAGCAAAAACAACGATTGCGATAAAACTTAAAAGAGCATACGCCAAAGCTACATCGAGACAAGCTCCTCGATTGGATATATAGGAAATTAAAATTAAAATTACCAGCGCATTGGTGCCGATAAGATTCACAACCAAAACTTTATCCAATATATTTGGCCTTCTAAAGACACAAAATAATGTAGCAAAGACCCCCATCATCAAAATTATGCTCACACCGATAAAAAAGGGACTCAACTTCTTTTACCCTCCTCGAATATCCAATTAATTGAATTTTCTAATTTTCTCTCCATAAGTTCCTTGGCAAATTCATCCGCGATGCAATGAACGTAAATTATATCTCCCTCAAAATCTACCGCTAAAGTTCCTGGCCTTAAGGTAATAAAGCTGGCCAAAATAACTTTCGGTAAAAAGCCCGATAAGTTGGATTTAAATTTAATCACGGCGGGACTAATAGGCATTTTGGGGTCCATAACGCGCTCCCCCACATCAGTATTTGCCTGAAAAATATCTTTTATGATTTTGATAGCGCATATACAAAAACGCCAAAATATTCGAAAATTTATATTTATACTCGAGAAGTGTTTCTTAAGCAAAATAAAAGAAAAATAAGAGGTAAAAATGGATACTAAAAGACCTAGCAGCAAATTGATGAGATTAAAACTTCCGGTCAAGATGACCCAGAAACCAAAAAGCAAGGGAAGTAAAGTCCACATTCTCTTGTCAATTCTCTTCATTAAGATGCCCCTTTAAATTATAGAAGTCAAAAACTAATCATCTCATATTAAGCTATTATCGATTTAACTGGCTATTTACTTTAACACAAATAAAAAAAAGCCGACAAAAGCCGACCTTTTTAAATATTATTCACCTACAAAATTTACTATGCTTACTCTTTGGTCTTATTCGCTTCCTCTTTCGCCTCTTTTTTGGTCTCTTCTTCAGCTTTTGCGGACTCATCGTCTTTACTTTCGACGCCCTTTTTCAGTTCTCTTATGCCAGAACCGATAGCTTTCCCAATTTCAGGAAGTTTCTTGGGACCAAAAAGTAGAAGCGCTATAGCCAAGATTATAATAAGTTCAGTAGGACCTAACCCAAAAAGACCAACTCCTAATACTGTCATTTAAATCATTTCCCTCCAAAAATTATTTGTCATTCAATATAAAATAATATTATACACGAAAAACCAACAACTGTCAAAGAAAAGCTCGACTCAAATATCGTTTATGATAAATTTGCTCTCAATGAAATCGACCAGTTTTTTAATCTCTTCCAAACCAAACCGTGGAACCTCGACATCAAGCTCATCATCGCTAACAATTGCCAGGGGCCCCGTATCCAAACACAGTGGCATTGCGTGAGCTTCTTTCCGAAATACTTCAATTTTTGGCTTGTTTTCTTTCTTAAACCCCTCGGTAATTATAATGTCAACATTATTTAAATATCTTTCGGCAATTTCGTCCAACGAAAGCTCTTTTTCGAGCCGCTTAATAACAGCCAACTTTTTTGCAGAAGCAACAATAACGGAATCTACGCCCGCCTGAGCGTGCTTCCACGAGTCCTTCCCGGGAACGTCCACATCAAAATCGTGAACATCGTGCTTGATGGTGGCAACCCTATAACCTCGCCTTTTAATTTCAGGCACTAATTTCTCGATCAAAGTAGTTTTGCCGCTATTTGATTTTCCCACAATCGATATAATCGGTGATTTGTTCATCGTCCAGCCCCTTCAGTTGATAGTCTGTTGGTCGATAGTCGGGAGTGAGAAGCTGGTAGTCAACAGTTATTAGTTTCTTAATTCTTTAATTCCTGTTACCCGTTCCCCATTACCCTTTGTTATTGTTGTTTT
>DSBK01000100.1 GCA_011046085.1 Actinomycetota bacterium | reverse complement strand
GGAATTGACATACGGGCTGAATATGTATCGTTGGCTCAAAGCCAGGTCAAAGAATATGATTACATGCTTTTTGAGGAACGCGTTAAATATGAACAGAATCAATAGATCGGACATCGTTTCGTTTATTGAATCGAACATTAAGGGTTATCATGGCAAAATCCTGCAAAGATTACTCGATCTAAAGCTTAATATTACTCGATCTAAAGCTTAATAAAATTTTAAAACGCAAAAATCCCTATCTGTTTAAAGCAAAGTCTCTAAATACAGCTCAAGACCTTGTGAAATCTATTTTAGAGGCTCATTTATCCTCACAAGAGGAAGGCATATTTGGTGGTTTTCTTGAAGAATTGGCTATTTTTATTTGTAACAAAGTTTACGATGGGCGGAAATCATCTGCCGAAGGAGTCGATCTTGAGTTTGAGAAAGATTCCATTCGCTATATTGTTTCAATAAAATCCGGACCCAATTGGGGAAACAGTGGTCAAATAGCAAAAATGAAAGACCACTTCAAGAAGGCAAAGCGAATTCTAAGAGCAAATACTTCGAGAGTAAATGTTGTGGCAGTAAATGGTTGTTGCTATGGGAAAGACGATAGCCCAGATAAAGGTGAATATTTAAAGCTATGCGGACAGCGTTTCTGGGAACTTGTTTCCGGCGATAGCGAATTATATACGGAAATAATCGAACCTCTCGGATACAAAGCCAAAGAACGGAACGATAGGTTTAATGAAGAATATTCAAAGGTTATAAACAAACTTACCATAGAATTTGCCCAAGGGTATTGTGACGATAGTGGCGCAATAAATTGGGAAAAACTTGTGAAATTCAATTCCGGAAAAAAAGAATAATATCTTTAACAAGGCGTTTTACTTGATATACTATTTCACTGTGCTTCATAATGATAGCTAAAGTTAGGTATTAGGAGAAAAATTTATGCCCATATTTAAAGAAAAAGGTGGCAAGCTCAAGAAACTGAAGGTTTCTGCTTTTGATAAAGAAAAGAGTTTACAAAGTTTGGTGGAAGAAAACCTTTACGAAGCTTTAGATATGCACTTTTTAGCGTCTGAATATACTACAACTTTCGGTGGTAGGATCGATACATTAGCGGTTGATAGTAGCGGAGCACCTGTAATTATTGAGTACAAAAAGAACAAGAATGATAATGTAATCAATCAAGGGTTATCATATTTGAGATGGCTGCAGGCACAAAAGGTTGAATTTTTTGAAATGTTAATGATTAAAAAGCTTAGCGAAGAAATTGTTAAGAACATAAAGGTAGATTGGAAAAACCCGAGAGTAATCTGTATAGCAGAATCTTATAGTAAGTTTGATATCGATACTGTAGAAGTAATACCTATGCGGATCGAATTATTCAGATACAGACATTATGAAGATGGTATTTTTAGTCTGGAACCCCTAGCGGTCAGTGAGCAAAAATCTAAGAGCGAAAAAACGGGTTCTATAGAAAAGCCGGCAATTGATTTGACAATCAATGGTCACACTAACAGAGCGTCTGATGATATAAGAGAAATCTTCAATGAACTAAGAGCGAGAATATTTGAGCTGGATGAAAACATTAAAGAAAAAGCTACTACACTCTATGTAGCTTATAGAGTATCAAAGAATTTTGCTGAAATTCATATCGGTAAGAACCAATTAAAAGTTCATTTACGTCCAATAGACTACGAAGATCCCAAAACTATGGTGGAAAAAGTATCTGAAAGTTACCAATGGACTATGGATAGAAGAGTATATTTAAAGAAAAAAGAAGAATTAGATTATGTTTTTAGTCTTATTGAGCAATCATACAAAGACGTGCTTTAGTTTAAATCAAAATACCCAACAAATTACTGCAGCCGGTAAATTGGTAGTGCAATTTGGTAGATGAACCTTATCATTAATAAAAATCCGATAATTGTTTTTCAGTTCAACAGAAAGTTAAGTAAATCAGAAGGTATTTCATATAACGTCTGGCGGATGAGAAGGTTTCAGCCTAGAGAAAAATAAATGTTGTTATTACAGTCTT
Source organism: Actinomycetota bacterium (assembly GCA_011046085.1). Taxonomy (GTDB): domain Bacteria; phylum Actinomycetota; class Aquicultoria; order UBA3085; family Oleimmundimicrobiaceae; genus DSBK01. The sequence goes on along the minus strand of DSBK01000100.1, from coordinate 7,920 downwards.
CTTTTAGCGAAGCGTCATTTTAGTTATCTTGTGCATATCCGATATTGATGTCATATGTGTTCCTGATTAAGTGGTATATCCGAAGCGAACTCTAAATCCTGGTATCCTGCTAGCTAATTGCTCCCAACTCCCCACTACCGACTAACAGACTCCCGACTATTTACTCCTTCTCCTCCTTTGCCTCTGCGATTATTTTTTCCTGTGCGTCATGAGGGACTTCTTCGTAACTGGCAAACTCAACCGAGAAGGTGGCTCGTCCATGGGCCATTGAGCGAAGTTCCGTTGCGTATTTTTTCATCTCTGCGGCGGGGACTTGGGCCCTAACCCGTTCATATTTGTCCTCAATTGGCTCCATTCCAAGTATTTTTCCACGCTTACTATTTAAATCACCAATTACGGTTCCCATGATATCCGCGGGTACAATCACCTCAACGTTTAGTATGGGTTCCAAGATTATGGGGTTTGCGTCTTGCACGCCCTTTTTGAAGGCCATCGAAGCTGCTATTTTGAAGGCCATCTCAGAAGAGTCTACCGCGTGGTATGAGCCATCGTAAAGAATCGCTTTTATATCGACAACGGGGTAGCCGGCCAAAACACCCTTAATTAAGGCCTCTTTTAATCCTTTTTCAACGGCTGGTATGTATTGTTTGGGAACAGACCCACCGAAGATTTTATCCTCAAACTCAAAACCTGTTCCGCGAGGGAGGGGCTGAAATTCAATCCACACATCTCCATATTGACCGCGGCCACCGGATTGTTTTTTGTATTTGCCCTGAACCTTCGATCTCCCACGAATTGTTTCTTTGTAAGCTATTTTTGGTTCCTCGGTTACAGCTTCTACGCCAAATTTTTGTTTAAGCTTATTTATCTTTACCTCTAAGTGAACGTTTCCCATGCCTGAGATGGCGGTTTGATTGATCTCGTGATCTCTTTTAACCCTAAATGTTGGATCTTCTTCGGTTAATTTATTAAGGGAAGTACCGAGTTTTTCCTCATCACCCTTGCTTTTTGGCTCCAAAGCAATTGAGAAAATGGGTTCGGGAAAATCTATCTTTTCAAGAATAATTGGGCTTGATTCCTCACAGAGAGTGTCTCCTGTATGGGTATCGGAAAGCTTTGGAATGGCCACGATGTCTCCGGCGATTGCCTCTCTTATATCTCTTTGCTCCTTGCCAAGCATTTGAAGCAGGTGACTAACCCTTTCCTTCTTTCTATTGGTTGTATTATATATATGGCTATCTGCCTTAAGGATTCCCGAATAAATCCTCACAAAATTGAGCCGGCCAATATAGGGGTCGGACAGTGTTTTAAAAACCAGAGCGCAGAGGGGTTCATTTTCACTTGGTTTGCGTATCTCCTCCTCATTTGTTTTTGGATTTGTTCCCCTTGTTTCTGGTTTTTCGTCTGGGGACGGCAGATAATCTATAACCGCATCAAGAAGAGGGTTTACGCCGATATTTTCGAGAGCCGAACCGCAAAGAACCGGGATAATTTCACCGCTCTTCGCCGCTCTTTTCAAGCCGGAGAGCACTTCTTTCGGCTCCAGTGTTTCCTCTTCCAAATATTTGGTTAAGAGGTCGTCATCTGTTTCCGCGACCGCCTCGGCAAGCGCTTTCATGTACTCATCTGATGTGGCTTGAAGTTCTTTAGGGATGGTTTCTTCGGTCATTTTTCCATCACTAAAGGTTAGGGCCTTCATTTTAACTAAATCGATTACGCCTTTAAAACCCTTATTTTTGCCAATTGGAAGCTGAATTGCTGTCACAGAGCTGCCAAACGTATCTTTTAAACTCTTAAGAGTCTTATCGAAATCGGCATTTTCTTTATCCATCTTGTTGATGAAGACCAACTTTGGGATATTTTTTTCTTTGGCCATCTTCCAAATTACCTCGGTTTGGACTTCTACACCTACGACGGCATCTACCAAAAAGAGAGCGCCATCGGATATTCTTAAAGCCCCGATAACTTCGCTTATGAAATCAGCGTAGCCGGGAGTATCAATGAAGTTAATCTTGTTTTCTCTCCATTCCGCGGGAGCTAAGGTTGCGCTTATTGATATCTTTCTTTTGTTTTCCTCGGCATCATAGTCCGATGTGGTGGAGCCGTCATCGATTCTTCCCAAACGGCTTATGCTTTTGGAATCGAACAGCATTGCTTCTGTGAGGGATGTTTTGCCCGTCCCTCTATGAGCGACGATACAGACATTTCTAATCTTATTTGTGGCTGTTTTTCCCATACAACTATCCTCCCGAATTGTTTATGCGTATAAATTATTTCATTCGACGTTTTTGGGCAACAACCCTCTCGCTAATTTAAAATTGGTATAAAATTGAGGCTAAAAACTTTTCAAATGGCCATTAAAGGGTATAATCAAATAAACATAAGGCGGAACTGCTTAAAAGATATGAATATAAAAGAAAAGCTTGGAGATAAGCGGAAAGCAATATATATATCCCTAACCATATTTGCCTTTTTTGTTTTAATTTGGGCGATTCTTTTTAATTTTGGGCAATCTTTTGTCCAGATTGCTCCTTCTAGGGAAACTGTGATTTCTGACCCTGCTCCAATTGTCTCGGTAAAATGCTTGGCACCCTTCACGAAATTGGAGCTCTTAAGTTTTAAGCTCGATGGGAAAAATTTCACCTCGTCGGTATCCTCGGACTCGAGGAGTTTTAATTATCCTTCGCCGCAGAAGTTTTTTGAGGGAGAACATATCGTAGAAGTCAATCTCTTATACAAGTGCCTGTTTTCTAAAAAACTCAAGCTGAAATGGTCTTTTGTTGTGGACACGGTTGCTCCCGAGGTGACGTTCGAGAATTTTGATGGAACCATTGCCACGCCGGTCTCTCGAGTTAACTTAAAGGGCAAAACGGAGCCAAATATTGAAATAAAAGCTCTTTTAAACGGAAACGAAATATCTTTTGAGGGTGTTGATTCAAAGGGCGATTTTGCGTTTAGCATATGGAGATTGCCCGAGGAGGAGAACGAGTTGGTTTTGGAGGCAATAGATAAAGCCGGAAATGCTTGGAGCAAAAAAATGTCGGTGATTTTTGATCCAATCCCCCCAAAAATATTAAGCATCTCTCCGGAGGAGGGCTCAACGGTGAGAGCGGATGCCCCGATAATTGAAATTGATTTTGAAGAGAACTGCGAAATTGCCTCAATCGACCTCTGGGTTAATGGTCAGAAGATCGATTATGAGCTTGATCCCAACGGCACAGTGCTTAAATCTGAGCCGCCCCCTCTTGGTAATGGCGAGCATGAAGTAAGGGTGGAAATCGTTGACGTTGCCGGCAATAAAGCTGGCAGAAAATGGTCATTTGAACTTAACAGTACTCGATTGGTTTTGGATATCTCGGAAAGATGTTTGTATCTCTACGAAGGGGGCATGGTCACTAAGACCTATAGGGTGGCGGTGGGTACTCCACGATACCCCACACCTCTTGGGACTTACAAAATAACATCAAAAAGAAAGAACCCCACCTGGTATAATCCTCATAAGACGTGGTCTAAAGATATGCCGCCGTTTATTCCGCCCGGGCCGGGGAATCCTCTTGGGCCGAGAGCTCTAAATCTTTCTGCTTCCGGCATAAGAATTCATGGCACCCCTCAAGTTTGGTCGATAGGCAGAGCAGCTTCACACGGGTGCATAAGGATGCGCCCAAGCGATGTGATTGACCTTTATCCCAGGGTCTCAGTTGGAGCTCCTATCGATATCATTATGTAAGATAAGAGACGGATGATTTACCGTCTTAACTTTAACATAAACCCTGCTCGATATGGGCGGGGCCGCCGATAAAGAAGTTTTGATTCATGTAGAGAAGAATTAAAAGTAGCCTCTGTTAAACTTCACACCCTTTTCGGTCTGTGTTTTTTGGGAAAGATTAATATCAAAATAAAACCGCTGATAAAACCACCTATATGTGCAAACCAGGCGACTCCTCCGCTCGACTGCATGACCGGTGAGGTGATTATGGTGTATCCGCTTATGAGTTGCAAAAAGAACCAAAAACCGATGACTATGAGCGCGGGCAATTTGATTATGTGGATGAAGATAAAAAGTGGAATTGCGACATCGATTTTTGCCCAGGGGTAAAGCATCAAATAAGCACCGAGCACCCCGGCGATGGCTCCGCTTGCGCCCAAACTTGGGATGGTCGATGTTGGGCCAGAGAGTATGTGCCCCACCGCTCCACCCAACCCGCACAGGAGGTAAAATACAAAAAACTTTATATGTCCCAAAATGTCCTCAATATTATTTCCAAAGATCCAAAGGTAAAGCATGTTCCCTATGATGTGAATCCAGCTTCCATGTAAAAAAATTGAGGTAAATATGGTTAAGTATGTAGCGGCGCTCGGAAACTGAACGACCAAATAAGGTATCATCGCATGTTCCCGTATTAACATATCCAAGCCACTTCCAAGTGATAGCTCGTATAGAAAAACGAGAATATTTGCAATTATTAAGGTAGCGGTGACCCAAGAAGTTGTTCGTGTGGGGTTATCATCGTGAATCGGAATAATCATTGTGCCTCCCACTCAGATTGTAGTCGAACATACATAAATTGACAAAACATATGGTCAAAATTATGATAACAATATACTTGATAATTAAAGGAGGTAGGGCTCATGGGTTTGGAATTAATTATTATTATAGCTCTTGCTGTGATTGCGGTTCTTGGGGTGATAGCGATTTACAACCGTTTTATCATCTTAAGGAACAGGGCAGATAATGCTTGGGCTCAGATCGATGTGCAGCTGAAACGCCGCTACGACTTGATTCCCAACCTAATTGAAACGGTTAAGGGTTATGCTGCTCACGAAAAGGAGGTTTTTGAGAAAGTTACACAAGCACGAACTCAAGCAATTCAAGCTGGGGGTGTTGGAGACCAGGCAAAAGCGGAAAATATGCTCACTCAAACGTTGCGCTCGCTTTTTGCGGTTGCCGAGGCATACCCGGAACTTAAGGCAAATCAAAATTTCATGATGTTGCAAGAGGAGCTGTCCGGAACCGAAGGTAAAATTGCTTATGCCCGTCAATTTTACAATGACACCGTCATGAAATTTAACACCAAAACCCAGTCTTTTCCCAGCAATATCATTGCTTCTATTTTTGGCTTTAAAGAGCGTGAATACTTTGAAATAGAAGAAATCTCAAGGGAGCCGGTTGAAGTAAAGTTTTAGAAGTTGAAGAAAACATAGAAGAGCATAGGGTAATGGGTAGAGGGTAGAGTAAGGAGTAAGGGCTTAATGCTTAATTCTTGCCACTTAAATTATTGAAGGGCTAATGACTATCAACTCCCGACTCCCAACTATCGACTCTCGACTAAGGGACTACCGACCAGCAGGCAACGGGGAAAGTTGGAAGTGAAAAACATTCCCATTCATCATTGCGAGCCGCCATTGGTGGGGAAGCAATCTTGGGAAAGTGCAGTTAAAAAATGAAGCCAGATGGCTAACATCCTATAACTAATAGGTGATTTTACATGTACGAACAAATTTCAAGCAACATCAGAAGATCGTGGGTCATGATTGCCATATTTATGGTATTTGTGGTCTTTTTGGGCTATGTTTTTGGGGAGCTAACCCAGTTTGGATACGCGGGAGTTGCTATAGCTTTGGTAATTGCCATCGCTATGAGCTGGACGAGCTACTACTATAGCGACAAGATAGTGCTTACCATGAGTCGCGCAAGGCCCGTTGAAAAAAATGAATTACCTTATCTTTATAATGTGATTGAGGGGCTATCGATTGCCGCCGGTGTGCCAGTGCCCAAAATGTATGTCATCGAGGACACCGCCCCCAACGCCTTTGCTACCGGTCGAGATCCCGAGCACTCTGCCATTGCGGTTACCACGGGTTTGCTGGACAAACTCAACAGGGTTGAGCTTGAGGGAGTTATTGCTCACGAGATGAGCCACATTAAAAATTATGACATAAAGCTCGCGACTTTAGCCGTTGTCATGGTCGGTGTGGTGGCCCTTCTTTCGGATTGGCTCTTAAGGTCTTTTTGGTGGGGCGGTGGCAGAAGAAGAAGAAACGAAGGTGGAGGAGAGTCCAACGCCATTTTAATGGTGGTCGGTCTCATCCTGGCAATTCTAGCTCCATTGGTTGCTCAACTTATGCGTCTTGCCTTATCTCGCCAAAGGGAATTTTTAGCCGATGCAAGCGGGGCAATGCTTACGCGCTATCCCGAAGGGCTTGCAAGCGCCTTGGAAAAACTTGCTGCTGACCGTGAGCCGTTAGAGGTTGCCAACAAAGCAACGGCTCATCTCTACATAGTAAATCCCCTAAAAGACCTCAAGGGCTCGGTAAACAACCTTTTTAATACTCATCCGCCGATGGAAGAGAGGGTTGAAAAACTTAGAGAAATGGGTTTTGAAGCAAATTAAAAATCTAATTAAAAACCCAATTTCAAGCAGGATATTCTTACGGTTTTTACTTAAAGGAGCGATTTAAAATAGCCGATATAAAAAACATTAGAAAGAAATATAAATTAATTATTGGCAAAAGCGAAAAGCCCGACAGCTAAAAAGTGGTTAACTGCAAATGGTGTGCTATGTGCCTTTATTATTTTCGGGGGAATTTATGCGTTGGCAAGGTAAAATGCCTCTAAAAGTTACAATTTTTATAATTCTTGCTTTGTTTTTTAGTTTCGGCTGGCCCATGTTTTACAAAAATGATGGGCGAAAGATGATAGACCTTGAAAAAAGAGCAAGCGAAGAGACTGTTGTGAAAAGAAAGATGGATGAGAAAGCTCTCAAGTTTGGTTTTGCCCCCCGTCTTGATCCCATTGAAGAGGCAAAAATATACATACCCTTTCTTCGGTATTTAGAAAAAGAGACCGGATATAAATTTGAGATACGTTTTACGAAAAGCAGCGAAGACGTAGTAGATAATTTTGGAAAGGGGACTGTTGATTTCGCGGCGATAGGCCCGGTTAACTCCGTTAAGGCTAAGGAAAAATACGGCGCCGTGTGTCTGGTCAGGGGTTTGAACGCTCAAGGAAAAGCGGAGTATCGATCCGCCATCATTGCTTGGCTTGACGGTGATATTAAAAAGATTGAAGATATCCACGATAAGTCCTTTGCTTTTGGAGATGAAAATTCCACACAAGGCCACCTGATACCTCGAACAATGTTGTTTGATGTGGGCATAACCTTAAATGATTTGCGCAAATATACTTATGCCGGCTCTCACCAAAAGTGTGCTGAGTTGGTAATCTCCAAGGCATATAGAGCGGGGGGGATTCAGGACACTTTGGCAAAATCTCTGGAAAAAAAGGGTCTCATAAAAATCATTGCGATGTCGAATTACTATCCTTCAAGCGGGATATCGGCAAACAAGGACGTTGGCCCGAAAGTTATTGAAGTGGTCAAAGAAGCCCTTCTCAAATTCGACCCGACCGGAAGAGATAAAGAGGGGCTCTATCATTGGGAAAAAACTGAGATGGCGGGCGGTTTTACAGAATATCATGATAGTGATTACGATGTAATTAGAAAGGCCATGTTGCGTCTCGGACTTCTGCCTGAAGTTGAGGAGCAGCCATGAAACTGAGAACAAAGGTAACGCTGCTCACGGTTCTTAGCATCGTTTTGCTGGGGGGGCTTGCGTCCGTTATAGGGAACAGGATTTTTACAAGCGTCTTGCGAAACGAGCTGGAGAGAAAGGGTATTACAATTGCGAAGCACCTCACCGCCCACATCGCCCCCTCAGTTGTGGAGGATAAACCTCTCGTTGTTCAAAATGAACTGAAAAGCTTTCTAGAAAATGACCCCGACGCGAGATATTTATATGTGATTGGATTCGATGGCGAAGTGGTAACACATACCTTTGAGGACGGTTTTCCAATCGAACTCGTCGATGCAAATGTTATTCCGGAAGGTGTATCCATAAACGCTCAACGTCTTGTGATCGAAG
>DSBK01000050.1 GCA_011046085.1 Actinomycetota bacterium | reverse complement strand
TTGACCTCGCGTGTCCTGAAAGAAGTAGGCGTGTTGACTCGTGGAAGTCCACGAGTGGAATTCGAAAAGAGAGTCTTGCGAAGCGTTGACATACTTGAAAAGCATGAACGAATTGAAAAGTATAGAGCAAAGAATCGAAGGCTCAGACTCATCAATGAAACGGCCTAACAAGGCGCTGCACCTGACCGCTTTTCCGCTTCGCTCCATTGCCGCCGGTGAGCTTGGTCGTTATAGGAAAATAAATAATAAAATTATGCCAAAATGGTACGGAAGCTCGTTAAATCCAGATGGAATTATTCCCCCTGCACAACAATGGAAAATTCAGTGGGCAAGAGTTCAACGCTGGTTTACACGGCTTGCAAAATTAGAAAAAAAATATGAATTCAATGAATTATCCAATGAGGACATTGACGATATCATCACTTTTTTCCAGAATTGCTATCATTTACGTGATTGGATAGAAGATTCAAAGCCTGAATTAAAACAAGATATTGTTATTTTTTTTAACACCTTTGAAATGAAAATTTGTCGTGAAATCTGTCTTGGCTTCAAGCACAAGAACCTTCAAACTGCAAAAATTGATAAAGACTTCGGAATATTGAGAGAATACGACCACTTTACGGCAGAAACTAATTCATTAAAAAATCCAGTAATAACTAAAATTGCTTTCGAAGATGGTAATAATATAAAAGAGTATTGCCCTTTTACCTTGGCGAAAACATGCTATCAATTATGGGAAGAATTTATTAAAAACAAAAACCTATAACAAAGCAATTCAGGCGACGGCCTATAGCCGCTCCATAGCGGCAGGTGAGCTCAATCGTTAGACTTTATTGTATTGCGCGGGCGTATATTGTATTCTGATACCATCGCAGTAATTGTGGAGGTTGCCTCATGGTCAAGAAAGTGAACACTAAGGATGATATAGTTCAACGCATTCTGGAGGAACGAGAGAAACTCGCGTCGTTTGGTGTCAAGAGTGTTGGGCTATTCGGTTCATTTGTTCGGGGCGAGCAGACGTCCTTGAGCGATGTCGATATGCTTGTAGAATTTATGCCTGAAAAGCACACATTCGACAATTTCATGGAGGTTGTATTTCTTCTTGAAGAACTTCTGGGGCGCAAAGTTGAAGTGGTTACCCCCGAAGCCCTCAGTCCATACATCGGGCCTCATATTTTAAGCGAGGTGGAGCGTGTCCTTATCGCCGCGTGAGTATATCTGCCACATTCTGGACGAGATCGACTATATTCTCACTCAGATTTCGAATACAGATTTCGACTCCTTTCTCAAGGATGCTACGCTAAAGAGAGCATTTGTTCGGAGTATCGAGATCATCGGTGAAGCTTCAAAAAAGATACCTGAAGATGTTAAGACAAGACAACCGGATATCGAGTGGCGTAAAGTCACCGGAATGCGCGACAGACTTATCCATAACTACTTCGGTGTCGATTATACTATTGTCTGGGATGTTGCGACGACCAAACTGCCCGATCTTCGTGAGAAACTCCAAGAACTACTTGAGGCAATCGAGAGGCACCAATAAGCCAGTGCGCCCAATGCTCTTGCTACCCCCTTTTTCTTCTCTTAATAAACAAAACTATGCTACCTATTGCGCTCACCAGAAAACCTATTGGGCAAGCGAACTCTGCAATAACGAAAAATGCTATTCCAAGGATTTCTATCAAAGAAAAAAGGGTCAGCCTGTTTAATCTTGATGTTTCAGTGAATAAAATGTTTAAAAGAATGAAATTTAAAAGAATGAAAGAATGTCAAAAAACAAGACCTGACCCCCTGATTTTTTATGACAATAATTTGCTGCTAACAACTCACTCTGCCTAATATCCGAAAAATAAAAAGAGTATATTATTTTGTTGCCAGAATGCACACAATGTGTTATTTTATCAATATATGAAGCATATCAATTGGAATACGGAAAAGAATCTGAAACTCAAAGAATTAAGAGGCAGTTGTTTTGAGGATATTGTTTTTTATATTGAAAAAGGCGACATTTTGGATGACTATCTAAATCCAAAACAGAAAAGGTATCCAGAACAACGGATAATGGTAATCGGAATAAATAATTACGCATACCTTGTTCCATATATCGAGGACGCAGAAGAAATATTCTTGAAAACCATTATTCCGAGTAGAAAGGCAACAGACATTTATTTTGGAGGAAAAAATGAAATCTAAATTGATTAAAGAAGAACAAGAAATATTGGACAGCTTTGAAAAAGGCGAATGGGTTCCAGTCAAAAACCTTTCAAAGAGAAAGGCTGAATTGATGAGGTATGCAAGAAACACGTTAAAGAAAGATAAAAGACTAAACATAAGAATCTCCGAAAGAGACCTGACCGAATTACAAAAGAAGGCAGTAAGTGAGGGGTTGCCTTACCAGACATATGTTTCCAGTATAATTCATAAATTTGTTAGTGGAAAACTAATAGAGGCAAAGAATTAAGCTGCTAACAAATCACTCGTGCGGATAGCTGATAGCCACCGCACAGTTCAGGCGTAGGCAGCCATAGACGAAATCCACTATCAAAAAAGGAGACTATCATGATCGATGCTTTTTCAACACCACACAACAGAATCAAGACGCTTATCCTCTTGGTGATCTGTGGCTTGTCGGCAATTGCCGCTGCCGCTGTAGGTATCGACGATAATCCGCCCGGCATACTGTTAGTCTTTCTTGCAACTACTGCCCTTGTCCTTGCATTCGTTCACCCCTGGCGAACCGCAAGACAGTTCAGATTTTTACTTTACACCTCAGCACTCGGCCTCGTGTTGTTCGCAATCCTGCACAACGTCTTCGAGGTTGTTTCCAGCAAGACAGCAAGTGCGGGTGTACTCCAGATTTTATTACAAGGCCTCGGCGTCGCGGCCTTTTTTCTCGCAACCCTGATCTGCCCTGTGGCCTTCATCGTTGGCGCAGTCGGCTTGGTTGCCATGTTCATTCGCAACCGTCGTCGGCTAACGTGAATCCGTGAAGCAGCTGCCTAACCAACTTTATATTCGCATAAAAAACTTTATTCTTCTTCAATATCGAAATCTATAATTTCGTCAGACCAGTATCTGGCTTTGGCAATTTCAATTTTCATGATCTGAAAAATGTCCTAAAAAAAAGTGAAAATCGAGTGTTCCGTGCATTTACTCCAGCCGTGCTTGGCTTGTGCCTTCCTCATCTTCCCAGACGTTTATGACGTGTTCCAGAGAATCTTTTAGCCCATCAACGTGGGTTATTATAAATATTTGGCTGAACTGATTAGCCAGTTTGGCAAGGGCTCTCATTATGTTTGCCTGACGCAAATTATCTTGACTTCCAAATATTTCGTCCAGCGCTATAAAGCCAGAACCTTGTCCGTTTCCTTCCGTCATAAGTTGTGAAATCGCGATTCTTAAGCAAAGGTTGGCCAAATCTTTTTCGCCGCCCGAATATCTTTCTATTGGGAATTTTTCTCCGTTGTCGTATACCTGAAGTTCATAGTTCTCATCGAGTTCCACCTTTGTGTATTTTCCCTCGGTGAGTTCCTGAAATAAATCGCTTGCCTTTTGAGAGAGCGCGGGGCGTATTTTCCCAATCAAATGTTTTCTGAAATTTGAAAATATTTTTTTTAGTTCCTCCAGATACGTTCTTTTTTCCATCAATTCTTTTATTTCTTTTTGTCTCTCTTTGTTTTGCCCGATATCTTTTTCAATCTTCTCTATCTCCATGTCAATGATTTTGCATTTATGTTCGATTTCTTTTAACTTGATTTCAACCTCGTGTTTTCTTTCTCGGGCTTTCTCGAAGTCTTTTTGGATCTTTTGGTAATTATCTTCCGAAAACGACAGACTTCTCCCGGCTTCAATGATTTCATCTGACTCTTTTTCAAGCGCATTTTTTTTCTGAGTAAGGGCGGTGATTTCGGCTTCTATCTTTGGCAGTCTTTTTATATCTGTCTCAAACTGGATGGCGGTGTTGTGTTTCTTTTCAAGTTCACTTAATTTTTCCTTCAGGTCTTGGTGGCCTCTTTCGTCATAAACAAAATTGCCGATTTTTTTGAGTTTTTCTCCTGTTTCATCTAAACTTTTTCTTACCTGCTCAATTTTTTGTTTGAGATGAGATGCTTCTTTTGTTTTTAATTCCAGATTGGTTTTTTCTTTTTCGAGAGATTCTTTCTTTTCTTTTAGTAGCCTTAATCCATCGGTCTTATCTTCGCAAGATTTTTCAAGGTTTTTGCTTGTCTTATTAAGCTCGGATATTCTTTCTTCCAGGTTAGCGATTTTTTCCAGAAAGTGTTTTTCAATGGAGGGTAAATCTTTGGAAAGGGGACGCAGACAAGTTGGGCATTTGCTTTCTGGTCCGAGTTTAGTAACGCCTTCTTTTTGTTTTTTTGTTTTTCCTAGCTCATCCTCCAGGTGCGCAAGCGACGTCTTGGAGCTGTGCAATTTTTCTTTGGTTTTCTCGAGGGATATTTCCTCTTGTTTTAACATTTGCTTAATTTCGTTTATCGAATTTGTGTTTTCCTCTAATTTATCGGAGTTATTTTTGAATATTTTTAAACCTTCTTTTAATTTTCCAAGTTCTTCTTGAAGGTTTTTTTTGCGGTCATTTAACTCGTTTACAAGATTTTGTTCGCCTTCGAGTCTTACCATTTGTTCCAAGGTTTTTTTTACCCTTTCGTATTCGGTGACGTGGGGCTCAATTTTTTTAAGTTGAGCTTTCTTTTTAAGTAGCGTTTCTTTTTCATCGAGGTATTTATCGAGATTTTCTTGCGCGTTTTTTAATTCATTTTGTTTGATTTTGTAATCTTGTAAAAGTTCTGTATATTCATCTCTCTTCTCTTGTTCTTTTTTAAAGCTATCTTTAAAATCTCTAAGTTCGATTTCGAGATTATCCCTTTCCTCTTTTTTTTGCGTCAATGTTGTTTTCGCTACCTCTTTTTCTTTAAATCCCTTTTCAAGATTTACTTGAAGGGTGTTTTCGTCCAAAACACTTTCCCTTAGCGCTTCTGTTCTGGTGGCCACATCTCTTACATCCAGCTTCAAAAGCTCGATTGCCTTATCGACGCCATCTATTCCGAGCATCCTTATTATCAAATTTTTTCGTTCGGCGGGTTTAAGATCGGATAGGGCGTTTAGCTCTTTTTGTTTAGCAAAAAAGCTCGTAAAGAAGGCCTCCCTGTCCATTCCCAGTGTTTTTGTTATATATTCCAGCGCGGCTTTTGCGCCCCTCGCTGCCGGTTTTTTGTTTACATGGACCGCCGCGTCGGTGGATAGGTTTGTTCCTCTCATCTCCCTTACCACCTGATAATGGTCGTTTGAGATTTCAAACTCCAAGGTCGCTTGGCAAATTTTGCTTGAAGATGAATTTTGTTTTTTTATCTGTTCTTTAGGGGTTCTGGCAGCCGCGTTTCCGTAAAGGGTCCAAGCGATTGCCTCCATAAGAGAGGATTTACCGGCGCCGTTCGCGCCAACTATGCCCGTTAAACCCTCGGGAAAATCTATCTCTGCAACCTCATATTTTCTAAAGTTATTAAGCGTCAAGTTAACCAGTTTCATCGTCTATAGCCGCTCTCTTTAAATATTCTTTACCCATCTCAAGAATCATTTTCTTGTCTATTTTTTCAACGATGGTTTTTTCCAGATAGCTTTCGAATTCCATGGGCAAGTTGGTCATATTGTTTTGCATGACTTCGCTGGGATGAACGGATTCGTTCTCACCATCTCTGTTGTACTTGATGTCAAAATGAAGCGCGGGCGAAGTCAAATGTTTAATTTGTTTGAAGTCGAGAACGTTGTAGGTTGGACCCGAAAGCCCGTTTATCTCAAGCTTTGCTATCTTGCCTTCTATCTCATTTTTCATTATTGCTTCTTCAATTCTTTCCATTATAAAATCCGCGTCTTTTCCCGCGGCATCGATTCGTTTAATTTCAACCATTGATCTGATCTTTAGCGAGTGAAACGTTGTTTTTTTTGTGGATAAATCGATTTCCAAAAATCCCTTTTCCTGGCCAGCTTCATTGAATGAAAATCTCTCTGTTGAACCGGAGTAGTAGGCATTTTCGGCAAGCTGGGTATGTTTGTGATAATGACCGAGGGCGATATAATCAAACTCGGGCTTAAAGTAGCTTGTTTCCACGGTTTGTTCGTTGAATTCGCCCATGGAAAATTCCTTTATTCCTTTAGCGGCGGCATGGAGCATCAATACGTTGTATTTATCATTTTGGTCAATCTTTAGTTCTTTTAAATTTTTGTCAAAGTCTTCTTTCGTAAGGCAATGGGGAATGGTGTGAACCGTTAGGCCGTGCCCGCCGCCAGGCAGGTTGTTGAAGCTAAGTTTTTCGTACTTTCCCTTGTAGATTGGGTAGAGACCCGGAAATAGCTCAAATATTCTAAAGATGCTTCCCACATCTCTCATCCTGGGCATCGAATGATTGCCCGCGATGAGGACGACGGGGATGTTTGCCGATTGCAAGCGAAGTAGTTGCTCTAAGGCAAATGTTAAGATTCGGTTGCTTGGGCGGACATTATCAAAAAGATCCCCGCAGTGAAGGACGATGTCCGGGGAAATTTCGATTATCTTTTCGATTGCCTGTTTGAATGCCTCACATACGTCAATCTCTCTCTGCTTAATCCCCGACTCTTTATTTACGGCGCCATAAGCGGTATAGCCCAAGTGGGTATCGGATATATGGATTATTTTCATTTAAAAGAATCCTTCATCCGTCTCAATTTTTTGTTTTTGACTCCCGACTCCCGACTCCCGACTCCCGATTAATTTTATCCATTCCTCATACAAAAATATCTTTGCCGGAAGGGCGAAGGGGTTTTCGGGAGCAGTTATCAGAGCCTCTCCGGCCATGAGCGTTTGTATTTCATTGCCGAGGGCCGATATGTCGTGTTTGGCTGAATTGCGAAGGATAGATCGGTCTCTTTCATCCGCAAGACCTAAAATAAATAAGGTGTTGAATTGAGACAAAAGTTCCTCATCGACCAATTTTGGTTGTTGGGTTATGGCACATAATCCCGTTTTAAACTTCCTACCTTCCCTTGCAATTTGAGCGAATATGCCCAGGTTTCTCTCGCTCTCCTTGCCCAGAACTCTTTGCGCTTCCTCTAATACTATCAGGGTTGGTGGAACTTTCTTAAAAAGGTTTGGTTTTTGATATGCTTCTTTGTTGGCTTCAAAGACTGCCCTTGTTATTATCGCACTCGTTAAAAGCTCTTCGTCCTGTCTCATATTTGAGGTATCCACCAGGACAAGGTGGCCGTTTCTTAAGTCTGAGAGTATGTTTTTGGTGATTGAGACGGTTTGGTCTCCGTGAATGAAGGAAAGCCTTATTATGTGTTTGGCCCTTCTTTTTAAAACCGATACCGTGCCTATCTGAAAGGCATTGGCCCCGATGGTCTCCAAAATTTCCTCCGGTTCTTCGGTTGCCAGCTTTATGAGCCAATCTTTTTTATAGTGATAGGTGATGGAGTAAAGAGCTTCCGTTTGCGGGCCGGAAAAGTTATATATTTGTTGAAGGTCATCTATTCTTACCTCTTGGGCGCTGACCTTCAATTGGTTATAAGGGCCGGAAAGCGTCCTTGTGCTGTAGACCTTCAGTCTTTTCTCGGCGAGCGGGGCGTCAATTAAACCCTTTCGCTTGGAATCCCCGCCTCCATCGTAATATTCTCCGTGAGGATCGAATATCAGCATCCCATGTTTGCCAGACAGAAGGGTCGAGCCCGCCAAAACTTTCATGAGATTGCTTTTTCCCATGCCCGTTGTGGCGAATACCCCGACGTGATAAGGGAACAAGCTTCCTTTTATTCCGACATTAAAATCCAAGATACCCTCGCCGCTCCTCAAATTTCCAACCTCGATATCTCCCATAAATTCCTTTAAAAAGTCGAAATCTTTTTCGGTCGGAGATGAAACTTTAGAAAAATGCGAGGGAAGACTTTTTGCCTTACGAAAGACCCCGTTTTTTATGCAGCCAAGCGGAACGCATTGCCCGATTTTATACAATCTTCGCTCTTTGTCGTGTAATCCAAAAGGTTGCTCCATAGAATCCATTAACATCATGTTTCCCGCTGTCCTGTTCGGCCAGTCTGGGTCACTTGCTTCGACACCGTATTTTATATCCACGATCCTTAAGAAATACTTGGTTTTATTTTCTGCATCTTCTGCAACCAATATATCTCCAAGAGATAGGATTTCAGAGTAGAACGACCTAAACTCTATATTCAAAACGCTTTTTCCTGTTATTCTGCCTTTGTACATACTCTCTCCTCTCCGCTCCACTCTTTACTATACTCCACTCGCTGCTTTCTTTTTTGACTCCTGGCTAGCGGCGAAGCCCGTGTTTGCTATGCCTGCCAGCAGGTTAGCTCATTGGCTGGCTAGTTTTTTTTATTCTATCCTTCTCCGTCATTACGAGGAGCGATGCCGGTAGGCACGGCGCGGTAATCTCATGAGATTGCTTCACTCCCGCCTGCCTGAGTCTATTACCCGCTGGGGGTTGGCGGGCAGGTCATTCGCAATGACTTTTTAATGGTTTGATTTTCCATACCCCAAGCTCTCCACCCTGTTGGTTGGCTCATTGTTGATTTTTCCATATCTCGTGCCCTACACTTTCCACCCTTAACCATCTTCTATACTCCATAAGCTATCAGCGCTTTCCACCACGTCTTCAATTAGTTTATATCAAGCAACTCATGAAAGTTTGAAAATAGAGCTTCCCACTCCTCCATTTTGACGCCTTCTTTTAAAGCAAGACCCTGCAGTTGATAGTATAGGTCTTCTTTCTCGTGTGGGTCTATCCTTACGAGGTTATGTATGGCCGCCAGAGGGTAAGGATATCCCATATAAACCGGGTCGCTACTTGCGGTGGCCAGCATCTCCATAATTTTTTTCGGGCTTGCTGGGTCAAATCGATTTATATCGATTCTAAAAATAAATCTTGAAGTCGGGGAAAGCTTTGCTACATAGATATTGCCAAACCAGCGCATATCGACTGGCTTTTCTTTAAAATTACTAAGGGGCAAGAACCAGTTTTGTTTTGGATGGACTTGCTCGCCAATACGGTAAATTATCGGGATGAGGGGAGAGTGTTTTCCCCAGTGGAGCGCGCTAGTCTTCGTAATTCCGATGAGATTAATCTTTCTCTTCGCCGCCTTTTTGCAGATTCTTTCTATTAAATTGGGGGGCAAAATCTTGCTTGAGCGAAGGGAGCCATCCATAAGAATCATATCTCCTTCGTCTAATTTATCGAGTAACTTTTCAGAGAGCGACCATTCTTTAAGTGTTCTTAGACCGTCGAGAACAGCATCAAATCCGGGGAGTTCTTCTGGCGGTTTTTCTAGAATTTCAAGATATAATTTTGAAAATTTTACGGTTGCGTTTGTTGTGGAAATTGCTTCAATCGCTGGAGAGAAAATCTCTTCCTTGATTAAACCATTTGGATTTAAAACCACATATCCATATCGATACGCTCCTATATAAAAGGAATGGCCATTTACAATTTTGGTCGAGCCGCCATCAATGGCGGCCATCTTTTTTGTGGAAGTAGATTTTTCGGAAATTGATTCAAAGGAGCCCTCGTCGATATCCTTATCTATCAGAAGGGGCTCGCCTTCATTGCTGTGCTCAAAATCAATCAAGGACGGTGTTTCAGCCAGAACCTCTTTTATAAATTTTACGCTTTCTCTCAGTTTGTTCTCGATACTATTATCTACATTAATCATGTAACCTCTATCTTATCGCAATTATATTTAGCTAGGCATAAAACTCAGGAGGCTTCGCAATTTACGCTAAAATAATAAATTTTCCTTACAAGGATAATAGATTTGCGCTTCAATTGAAAGAAAGCCGAACTCTAAATAGTTATAAACAAAGCTGAGGATGCTCGGCTAGAAAGGGCGTATTGTTTAATTGTTTAAAGAAATTTGACGATTTTGTCGAAACTATAATATTTCCTATAATCTTTAAGGAGTGAAGTTTTTAAAAATAAAAGGAAGTGGTATTGGTGATTGGCTGGGAAACGGTTCTTGTCAGGCTATCTTTGGCGACTCTGTTCGGGGGTGTTATCGGATA
>DSBK01000112.1 GCA_011046085.1 Actinomycetota bacterium | reverse complement strand
GGAAGGCACTACGAGGGCTGGACGGGAACTAATAATTCAGGCCAAATTTTGCCTTCCGGAAACTATGGGTATATCATTTCAGCAACCAATACGGCTGGCAAAAGGACATATTCGGGGATAACGTCCACAAGATAGCAACGATTTGCGCTTATCAACTTATTAAAATTTAACAAGGGCGCCGTTTAGGAGCCCTTGTTTTATATATGCTTATTTAACTTTAGCCTTAAATTTATCAGGTCCTAATCTCGCAGCACTTCTTGGGATTGTTTAATCAGCCGATGTTTTAAGCAATTTAAATAAATCAAATAAGAGGATATAATCTATCATTATGCCGGTTGTTAAAATATTTAAAAGAGAGATTGGGTTTTGTAAAAGAAAAATGCAGCCTTGTGCCACAAATAAGTTCCTTTTTGCGGATGCGGTTGTTATCATTCTCGCTTTTTTATCACTAAAATTATTTAGGCCAGATTATGTTGTGATTATTATATACTTTCTCACGACGCCTTATTTGATTCTTACAGAGCGTAAATCTCTTATTTATAGTCTTACCATTGCTTCTGTGGTGTCGCTCACCTGGATGCTCATAGCAAGAAATGAATATGGGTATAACTCCAATTTTTTGATAATTTTGGACATCAACCTGTTTCCGCTTTTTGCCTGGGCGTTAGGTTTATTTGCGTTATATATAATATATTCCCATTGTGAACCCATCTTAAAGGAACAGGGGTTTATGAAGAAGTTCTTGTTGTTTATTGCCATTTACTGGCTAATGCTTATCGCTATTGAAGCTATTGGGTACCGTTTTTTTAATATTCACAATCTTTCAGCTGCGGGATATCAGGGCTTGCCGATATTTGGATGTATTCATGCTCCGCGCTGGATGCAGGTTGCTTACTTTTCAATGGGACCGGTTTTTTTTGTTACATGTCGAGTATTAAGTTTTTGGGACTCAAAACAATTTTTAAATAATTTATAAGGGATTTTAAAAACAGATGACAGATAACTATGCGGAAGAAGGAGATGAACAGTTAGTTCGAAGCTGTCTGGCGGGAAACCAAGAGGCCATTGAGGAAATCATCTCTAGATACGAGCAAAAAATTTACAATCTTGCCCTTCGCATGACGGAAAATTCGGCCGATGCCGCTGATCTTACACAAGAGATATTTATTCGTCTTATCCATAAGATTGGCACTTTTCGGGAGAAAGCGGCCTCTACGTGGTTTTATCGCTTGGCTTCAAATATTTGTATCGATTTTTTAAGGAGAAAAAAGCCACTTCTTTCACTATCGGAGGCACCGCAGTTGGAGGCATTTTTTATCAAACGGTCTCCGATGGATGATCCAGTTGACATCATAGAGAAACGAGAAGTTCAAACAGAGGTAAAAAATGCAATAAGCGCTCTCCCTGTAAAATTTCGTTTGGTGGTTATTTTACATGATCTTCAAGGTTTCAATTATGGTCACAGATTGCGGAAATTTTAGATATTTCAATGGGGACGGTAAAATCGAGATTAAACAGAGCAAGAAAGAGATTGGCGAAAGAATTATCTCTTTTAGGGGAACAATTAAAAGGAGATAAACATCTAAATATTGGGAGTTGTGAAGATGAAGTGTAAAAAGGCCTCGCAGCTGCTTCCTGTTTATCTGGATGAAGAGCTTGGCGAAGATGAAAAAAGGAACTTAGAAAAACATCTTGTCTCTTGTGAACGTTGCCAAGCGTGCTTGAGAAAATTAAAAGAGGTGGTTCATCTCACAAAGGAACTAGACGAAGAGTCCATTCCCAGCTTTTTGGCTCAAAGAGTACGAGATGAAGCAAAACAAAGTGTAGGAGTTGTTCCCCTCCGGCGCAAGTTTGGTTTTAAGTCGGCCTATCGTTACGCTCTTATTGCATCGGGTGTCTTAGCGTTGGTTTTGGCGATTTCATTCTCTACGATGCAGGCAAGATGGGGAATTTTTGGCGGGAAGGACGCTGATGATGTTGCTTATGTAAAAACTTTAGAAGAAAGAAATTCATCAAAACGATCGGAACCTGAAGAGATTGTTGAAAAAGGGAGTCGGGATTCGGAAAACTTAAATGCTGAAAAAGAAATTGGGACGGCGGGCGTATTTGCGAGAAGAGAATATACTAGAGAACAAATCAATGATCTGTTAGGGGAGCTTAAAACAGAAGAAGTGGGAGGGTTGTCTCCCGATGAATATTTTTTAAAAGGCGATTTCCGTTCTTCAGACACAGAGTTGGCGAAGGGAGTTGTTTCAAGTTCCGACGAACTTAAGGATTATCTTAAAACTCTCCCTCTTGGAGAGGGACAATATCTAATTTTGTTTGATGAGAAGATCGAATTTGAAGGCAAAAACGCCCATATTGTTGCGGTTAATCAGCAAACCTTAGATCAACAGAAAGAATGGAAGATCTCTATTTATATCTTGGACGAAAAAACTAAAGATATTCTTTATTCTGTGAAAGAGTAAGTTTCTGTTTCTTTGTTTTCATAGATGTTTGTCGTCAGATCCGTATCGGGGATTTATAATTTTTTTATTGCCTTCCGCCTGTATTCATATTATAAATGAATGGGTTTTTTAAAAGAATTCAATAATTTTACAGGGAAAGGATTAGGCAAAGCAAAAGGTATGCAAGGTAACAGAGAAAAGAAGGCGAAAATTGAAGGTATAGATAAGGTGTTAATAATTGGTTCGGGACCGATAGTTATCGGTCAGGCCTGTGAATTTGATTACTCCGGAACTCAAGCCTGTAAAGCTCTTCGGGCGATGGGTTACAAGATTGTTTTGGTTAACTCCAATCCCGCCACTATTATGACGGATCCAGGTATGGCGGATTACACTTATATTGAACCTCTCACCATTGAAACTATAGAAAAAATCATCGAAAAAGAGAAGCCGGATGCTTTGTTGCCAAACCTTGGCGGGCAAACTGGGCTCAATCTTTCTTCTGAGCTTTCTAAAAAAGGAATTCTTAAGAAACACAATGTTAAGATAATCGGAGTAAAAGCTGACGCCATCGAAAGAGGAGAGGACAGAATCGAGTTCAAGAAAACGATGAACGAGCTTAAAATACCGATGCCCAAAAGCGAACCGGCATATAGCGTGGAGGAAGCGTTAAAAATTGCCAAGGATTTTGGTTATCCCGTTGTCGTGAGGCCCGCATACACCATGGGAGGAATGGGTGGAGGAATAACATACAACGAAGAAGAACTTAAAATGATTGCAAGCAAGGGAATCTCCGCGAGTCTTATCGGTCAAATTCTAATAGAAGAAGCGGTTATAGGGTGGGAAGAACTTGAGCTCGAAGTTGTAAGAGACTCCAAAAACAACAAGATTACCGTTTGC
The DNA here is from genome assembly GCA_011046085.1 of Actinomycetota bacterium. Taxonomy (GTDB): domain Bacteria; phylum Actinomycetota; class Aquicultoria; order UBA3085; family Oleimmundimicrobiaceae; genus DSBK01. The sequence goes on along the minus strand of DSBK01000112.1, from coordinate 6,733 downwards.
TTTATTGAAAACGTGGATCCGATGGGTGTCCACACGGGAGATTCTTTTTGTGTTGCGCCGATGCTTACCATATCGAAAGAAGTTCAGAAAAAGTTACAGGATTATTCATATAAGATAGTCGAAGCCATTGGCGTTATCGGGGGGACAAATGTTCAGTTTGCGCACAATCCGAAAGATGGCAGGATAGTTGTAATTGAGATAAATCCCAGAACCTCAAGGTCGTCCGCGCTGGCGTCAAAAGCCACTGGTTTTCCGATAGCATACGTATCTTCGAGATTGGCGGGGGGAGAGACGCTTGAAGATATTTGTTATTGGCGAGATGGCACTCTCGATAAATATACTCCATCTGGCAATTACGTCGTTGTTAAGTTTGCGAGATGGGCTTTTGAGAAATTTTCTAGCGCAAAAGATCACCTGGGTACGGAGATGAGGGCCGTTGGAGAAGTAATGAGCATCGGGAAGACTTACAAAGAATCCTTCCAGAAAGCGATAAGGTCATTGGAGCAAAACAGATATGGGCTGGGATTTGCAAAGAACTATCACGAACTGCCTTTAGATGAACTTAAAAGGCTACTCGATTATCCAACATCCGAGAGGCAGTTCATAATGTATGAGGCGCTTCGCAAGGGGATGACCGTTGATGAGGCGCACAAAAAGACCTACATAAAGTCATGGTTTATCGAGCAAATGAAGGAACTTGTTGAGCTTGAAGAAAAGATACTTGGATATAAAGGCGGGGAGCTTCCCAATGACTTATTGATTAAGGCAAAAGAGGATGGTTTTTCCGATAAGTATTTAGGCCAGATTTTGAGCGTGCCAGAAGAGAAAATCAGGAATCGGCGAATCGGGTTGGGCAAGGCAGAAGCGTGGGAGCCAATTCTGGTTAGCGGCGCCGATGCCGCGTATTATTACTCAACATATAATGCTTCCGATAAAGTTTCGGTTACCTCTAATCGAAAAGTTATGATCCTTGGCGGGGGTCCGAACAGGATTGGGCAGGGCATTGAATTTGATTACACATGTGTTCACGCGGCATTCACGTTACGAGATGAAGGTTATGAGTCCATAATGATTAACTGTAACCCGGAGACGGTATCGACGGATTACGATACCTCCGATAAGCTTTATTTTGAGCCATTAACGGTGGAAGATGTATTGAGCATATATGAGAAAGAGAAGCCCGAGGGAGCAATAGTTCAATTTGGCGGGCAGACTCCGCTTAATATCGCAAAGGAATTAGAGATGGCGGGCGTTAAAATTTTAGGAACATCCCCTGAAAGCATCGACCTTGCAGAAGATAGGAAACGATTTAAGGAAGTGATGACGAAACTCGGAATCCCACAGCCGGCAAGCGATACGGCTACGTCTCTCGATGAAGCGCTGGAGATTGCAAAGAGGATAAGTTATCCGCTTATGGTTAGGCCCTCCTACGTTTTGGGGGGAAGAGGCATGGAAATTGTTTACGATGACGTCATGTTAACGGAGTATATTAACGTAGCCGTTCAGATATCCTCTGGTCACCCAGTTTTAATTGATAAATTTCTCGAAAATGCCACAGAGGCAGAGGCCGATGCTCTTGCCGATGGAGAAGATGCATTTGTTCCTGCCCTGATGGAACACATTGAGCTTGCTGGGATTCATTCCGGTGATAGCGCATGCGTAATACCTCCAACAACCATACCCGAGAAACATGTTAAAACAATAGAGGAATATACCAAGAGAATTGCGATAGAACTCGGAGTTGTGGGACTTATGAATATTCAATACGCTATTTATGATGATGATGTTTATATTTTGGAAGCAAACCCCCGTGCTTCGCGAACCGTGCCACTGGTTTCAAAAGTGACAGGAATTCCGATGGCTAAGATTGCCACTCAATTAATATTGGGAAAGAAACTTAAAGATTTGAATTTAAAGCGGAAATCCTATTCACTTGTTGGGGTGAAGGAAGTGGTGTTTCCGTTTAACGTCTTTACTGAAGCAGACCCACTTTTAGGACCCGAAATGAAATCGACAGGAGAGGTTCTTGGCATGGCTGATTCGTTTGGACTTGCTTTCTTTAAGGCTGAGGGAGCTGCCGGTCAAAGATTGCCAACCGAAGGAACGGTGTTGATTACCGTTGCGCCAGAGGATAGAGAAGCAATTCTTAATGTTGCGAGAAAGTTGAAAGATTCAGGATTTAAAATAATGACCACAGAAGGCACGGGAAAATTTCTTTTAAAAAATGGAGTGGAGACAATAGCGATAAGAAAAATGCACGAAGGAAGACCGAACCTTCTTGATTCAATTCACAACAAGGAGTTAAATCTCATAATCAATACGCCAATTGGAAAGAGTGGCAAATACGACGATTCATATATAAGAAAAGCGGCGATAAAATATAAAATACCTTACATAACCACAACGGCTGCCGCAAAAGCGGCCGCGGAAGGTATCGCAGCGTATCTTGAAAACGAGGGTGTTAAGGTAAAATCACTTCAGGATTATCATAAAGAAATCAAAGGATAACTTCGTTTAAGTTACAAATACTAAAATCCCAAAAGTTTTTAATTTTCAGATATCCGCTTATGCCTTGAATTGTTTTTGTAAATTTTAGCAAGTAGTAATTTTTAATAAATATAAATGAAGATTTTAAGTTTGAATGTCGATAACAAATTGTAAGTAGCGTACTAATATTTTAAAAAGGGGATGAGTGGTATGAAAATTGCGCAAATTGCTCCAGCATGGTATCCGATTCCGCCAACGGGCTATGGAGGTATTGAGCTGGTAGTTGCTCAACTCACAGAGGGATTAATTAAAAGGGGACACGACGTAACCTTATTTGCGACAGGAGACTCGAGAACAAGCGGCGAATTGTCATATGTTTTTGATAAAGCGCCGAGCGAAAAGATAGGGGAGGTTTTTCCGGATTTATATCATGTCTTACACGCATACGAAAGGGCTGAGGAGTTTGATGTTATACATGATCATAGTGGCAGGATAGGCCCGGGTTTAGGTTATTTTTCTTCAACCCCGGTTTTGCATACTCTTCATGGGCCGGCGGTAGAAGATGCTGTAATGCTTTATAAATTTTTAAGCAAAAGGATTTACTTCAATGCTATATCGAATTATCAGAGGATGTGTTTTGGAGATTTAAATTTTGTTGCCACCATTTATAATGCTGTTGACTTGGATGCATATTCTTATACTTCGCAAAAGGATGGTTATCTGCTCTTCTTGGGAAGAATGAGTCCCGAGAAGGGCGCGCACGTTGCGGCACAGGTGGCAAACAGATTGGACAAAAGATTACTTTTGGTGACGAAAATTACCGAGTGTCACGAGAAAGAATACTTTAACGAGCAAGTTAAACCGTTTTTACATAAGAATTCTGAGGTTATTGGCGAAGTTGATTTGAAGACAAAAGTTGACCTTTACAAAAACGCAGAGTGTACTTTATTTCCGATTCAGTGGCCAGAGCCGTTTGGTTTAGTTATGGTTGAATCGATGGCAACGGGTACACCCGTAGTCGCAATAAAAGATGGGGCAGTTCCCGAGGTGATAGTTGATAAGAAGACTGGCTTTATAGTAAACAACTCCGTCGACGAGATGGTTAATGCGGTAAAAAAAATGGATTCCATCGATTTTAAAGATTGTCGCGAGCATGTCGAAAAGAATTTTTCTATTGATAGAATGGTGTCGGGTTACGAAGGGGCATATCAAAGGATTTTTGAATTAGAAAAGAGTTGTGAGAAAGTTTCGTAAGCCGTTAGAAGAGATGATTATAAAGGCAAAGGTTTAAAAACCTTTGCCTTTTTTATTTGAAAAGCTTGACTGGTTATGCGTATATGTTAATATTAGTTATGAACATATGCTCAAAATGAGGGGAAATATGCCTAGGCCAAAGAAGGTTCGTTGTGTAAGGTTTCTACCGAAAGCAGGATATTTTAAACCTCGAGGTGTTCCTCTTATGAATTTAGAGGAAGTTGTTTTAAACATTGATGAGTTTGAGGCTTTAAATTTAACTGATTTAGAAGACAAAAATCAGGAAACTGCGGCAGATGAAATGGGGATCTCTCGTCCAACTTTTCAACGTACGCTTTCTTCGGCAAGAAAAAAGGTGGCTGAGGCCATCGTCTTAGGTAAGGCATTAAAGATAGAAGGAGGTAATTTTGTAATGGCAACGATGAGGAAGTTTGAATGTGCTGCTTGTGGACATGCTTGGGAGGTTTCTTTTGGAATCGGCAGGCCGTCTGTTTGTCCTGTTTGTGGAAGCACGAATTTTCATCGTGTAGTCGAGCAGAGGGGACCGGGTGCGGGACGTGGACTGGGACCCTGCGGAAAAGGCAAACGTTCCAGGTGAGAAAATAATTAAATAAAGGAGGATTTTGTATGAAAGTAGCAGTCGCAACGAATGAAAAAGAAGTTTCTGCTCATTTTGGACATTGCTTAAGCTTCACGGTCGTCGAAATTGAGAACGATAAGGTTTTAAGTAAGAAAGAGGTGGCCAATCCAGGTCATCAACCTGGGTTTCTTCCGGTTTTCTTGGCGGAACAGGGCATAGGCTGCATTATTGTCGGAGGTATGGGTCAAAACGCGCAAATGTTGTTTGCTCAAAATGGGATTGAAATAATTACTGGCGCTTGCGGTTTGGTGGACGACGTAATAAAGGGTTATGTCGAAGGCAATTTGGTTTTAGGGGATAACATTTGTGATCATTAAGTTTAGTTTGATTGGCTTCGTTATCGCAGTCATTGCGAGGGGGTTTAGCCCCGAAACAATCTAGAGATTGCCGCACTCTCTTTCCTCAGAACCTTGACAGGTTTTCGGAAAAGGTCGGTTGTTCGCGGTGACAAAAAATGTGGTCATTGCGAGTCTCGATTTATCGGGGCGAAGCAATCTCTGGATTGTTCTAATAAGATTAGAGGAGGAACTTATGAAAATAGCAATTAGTTCTACAGGAAATGAGCTTTCAAGCCAGGTTGATCCTCGTTTTGGAAGGTGCCAAGAATTTATAATTTTTGATTCTGAGACTTTAGAGTTTGAAGCAATTTCAAACGAAGCCATAAACGCAGCCGGTGGCGCGGGAATTAAAGCGGCTCAATTGGTAGTTGATAAAGGGGCAGAGGTTGTAATTACTGGAAATATTGGTCCGAATGCTTTTAATGTTTTAGCTGGCGCTGACATTAGAGTATTTGTCGGTGCGGCAGGAACCATTCAAAATGTAATAGATTCTTATAAAGATGGAAAATTACAGGAGGCAAATCAGCCCACAAGTAGTCCCGGGGGCAGAGGTGCCGTTTAACGATGATTATTTCAATTGCAAGCGGTAAGGGCGGCACGGGAAAAACTACAATATCTACCAATTTGGCTTTTTCTTTGGTTCAGAGTGGTCGCAATGTTCAGTTATTGGATTGTGATGTTGAAGAGCCGAATGCCCACATTTTTCTTGATTTGGAAAACAAAATAAAGGAAAATGTCTTTCTTCCTGTGCCACAAATCGACGAAGAAAAATGCACTCTTTGTGGCAAATGCGCCGAGGTTTGTGTTTATAACGCCTTATTTATAGCAAAAGATAGGGTAATGTTCTTTCCTCAACTTTGTCATTCCTGTGGCGGATGTTCATATTTCTGTCCCCGGGAGGCAATTTCTGAAATCGATAGGGTGATTGGAGAGATAGGGGCGGGAGATGCTTGCCTGACAAGAGGCTCAACTTATGGGATTGAATTTGCCTACGGAAAGTTGAATATCGGTGAGGTAATGGCTCCTCCTTTAATGAGGAAATTAAAGAAACGTATCGATGAAGATAAAGTGGTGATAATAGACGCGCCGCCTGGGACGTCTTGTCCCATGATTGAAGCGGTTAAAGGGAGCGACTTCTGTTTTTTAATAACGGAGCCAACCCCATTTGGACTAAATGATTTAAAGCTTGCCGTTGAAACTCTTAAAGTTTTAAAAATACCTTTTGCGGTTTTAATTAATAGGTGGAATGAAGAATATTTTGAAGTCGATTCTTACTGCGAAAAGGAGAACATTTCAATCGCAATGAGGATCCCTTTAGAACGAAAAATTGCTGAACTTTACTCTAGGGGAATCCTTTTCTCAAAGGAGTTGCCTGAGTGGCAGAAAGCATTTTGCAAACTTTTTGACTTTATCGAGGCGCTGCGGAAATGATACAAGAGATAACCGTTTTGAGCGGAAAAGGAGGAACAGGAAAGACCAGTTTGGTTGGTTCTTTTGCTGTTCTTGCAAATAATAAAGTAATGGTTGATTGTGATGTCGATGCCGCTGATCTTCATTTGATTTTGAAACCAGAAATAAAAGAGACCAACGATTTTTATGGTTTAAATGGATATTTGATAAATAGGGATATCTGTATTGAATGTGGTAAATGTGAGGAACTTTGTCGTTTTAAAGCGATAAAGAATTTTGAGATAGATGAAATATCTTGTGAGGGTTGTGGCGTGTGTTGTCTGGCTTGTCCAGTTTCGGCGATTGAGGCCAGGGAGAGAATTTGTGGTCAGTGGTTTATTTCTAACACCAGAAACGGTCCGCTCGTTCACGCCAAACTCGGGATTGCTCAGGAAAATTCAGGGAAACTTGTTGCGGAGGTAAGAAAAGCCGCAAAAAAAACGGCTCAAAAAGAGGGCATTCCTTTGGTTATTACCGATGGGCCGCCCGGAATAGGGTGTCCTGTAATAGCATCACTTAGCGGCGCCAGCCTTGTTTTGGTGGTAACTGAGCCGACCGTTTCTGG
>DSBK01000010.1 GCA_011046085.1 Actinomycetota bacterium | reverse complement strand
GGCAAGTGTTTTAATGTCTATGGGAATGATGATGCTCCCCCCCATTATGATATCGCTGCCACTTAAACTTTTACTTTTTGTTCTGGTGGACGGATGGCACTTAATTGCAAGATCGTTGGTTATGGGATTTAGGTAGTTGGTTGGATATATGAAAACAAGAAAGAAAATATAAGTTTAACTGAGAGATAATGACAAAATTTAACAGTCCGTAGGCTGGAGGCAAAAAGTATGACCGAGGCAATGGTTTTGGAAATTGGCAAAAGAACTTTGATATTAGTTTTGCAAATGACCCTGCCCATTCTTACGCTTACGCTTATAGCAGGACTTGCGATAAGTATATTCCAGGCTGTAACGCAGGTTCATGAGTTCACGCTGACTTTTATACCGAAGGTTTTTGCGGCGGTTTTGGCCATGCTCTTGTTCGGGCCTTGGATGCTCAACAATCTTTTGAACTTCACGTCAAGAATATTTATTGATTTGCCTAATTACATTAAATAAGCGGGAGCGAACGGGTAATAATTATGAATATATTTTCACCAACTAAAACTGAATTTCTATGCTTTTTGCTCATTTTATTTAGAGTATCGGGGATTTTTGTCGCCGCGCCGATACTTTCAAGCAGAAATATTCCACCGAAGGCAAAGATTGGGTTGGCGTTCTTCACCTCTTTAATATTATTTCCTTTCATTAAAGCCCCCGGTATTCCCGAAAATCTTATGGAATATGTGCCTTTAATAGGAAAGGAACTTTTTGTGGGACTAACCATCGGCTATATCGCAACTTTGATATTCATTGGAATTCTTGTCGCCACCAAGATAATTGACTTTCAAATGGGTTTTGGAATCGCTAATGTAATTGACCCCGTCACCAATATTCAAGTTTCGATAGTGGGCGAGTTTCATTATATTCTAGCGCTTATGTTCTTTTTAGTTATTAATGGGCATCACCTCCTTTTCTCAGCGCTTGCGCAAAGTTTTAATGTGGTGCCGCTGGCTACGTTTGAGATATCTGCCCATTTAATTGCAAATATAAATCAACTCTTTGCCGAAGTCTTTGTAATCGCCTTAAAAATCGGGGCTCCAACAATAGGAGCCCTTTTTATGGCAAGTTTAATTCTTGGGGTCATCGCAAGAACAATGCCTCAAATAAATGTCTTCATCGTAGGCATGCCGTTAAAGATAGGCATAGGGTTTGCGATGTTAATAGTCACAATGCCCTTCTTCTTCATACTGTTGCATAGGATGATACAAAAAATGCCATTAAATATACTTAATGCGATAAGATGAACTAAAGGGTAAAGTTAAACATAGAGACGTAGTTACTGTGCAGGTTAAGACCATACCTGACAGTTAGATAGAAAAGTCATTGCGAGTGAAACGAAGCAATCCTATGAGATTGCCGCGACCTGCCTGCCGGTAGGCAGGTCGCTATCGCTCCTCGTAATGACGGGAAATATAGAGCAGGAAAAATGAGCAAACTAATGACGAGGAGCAAGAATGGCGGATCCCAGCAAAACAGAAAAAGCGACACCCAAGAAAAGACAGGAGGCACGGAAAAAGGGCCAGGTGGCAAAGAGTCCTGAGCTCAACTCCGGAGTTATCATTCTTGCGGTGTTTTTAGGTCTTAAAGCTTTTGGCCCGTCCATGTTGTCCAATATAAAATATCTATTTGAAAAAAGCTTTACATCTTTGAATACAACCATCTTAACGCCAGAAAATGTGCCAAACATATTCTTCTCATTGTTGATACTATTCGCCAAAATGTTGCTTCCGATCTTTGCAATCGTGGTTGTCGCAAGCTTTATAGTGGGCTTCGGCCAGGTGGGATTTTTGCTTAGTTTTGAAGCGCTCGCTCCAAAACTAAGCAAAGTAAACCCCATAAAGGGTTTGAAAAACCTTTTCTCGCCACGTTCCTTCGTTGAACTCATAAAGTCTTTCATCAAACTGATTATATTGGGATACATTGGATACTCGGTGGCCATAAAAAACATTCCAAATATAATCAATCTTATGGATATGGACATAAATCAAATTCTCGGAGTCTTGGCGGGAATTGCTTATGAGATTGGAATAAAAGTTGGGATAGCTATCTTAATTTTAGCAATTTTTGACTACATATATCAGAGATATGAACACGAAAAAGGCCTTCGAATGAGCAAATATGAGGTAAAAGAGGAGATGAAATCCGCTGAGGGTGACCCAAAGATAAAGGGCAAGATCAGAAGAAAACAGATGGAAATGGCCATGCGGCGAATGATGTTAGAGGTTCCAAAAGCCGACGTCGTAATCACAAACCCAATTCATCTGGCAATCGCTCTAAAATATGACCCGAAAACCATGAGCGCCCCCAAAGTTGTTGCGAAAGGAGCTCGTTTAATTGCGGAAAAAATAAAGGAAATCGCAAACGAACATAAAATACCAATAATTGAAGATAAGATGCTTGCTCAATCTCTTTACCGTTCAGCAGAAGAAGGCCAAGAAATACCGCTTAATTTATATCAAGCGGTCGCCGAAATATTGGCTTACGTTTACCAAATAAATCAAAGAAGAAGGGCTATCTAAAATTTTAAAATGAGAGGAGTCTAGAAACTTTTATGGCTTACGAAGAAGCGGTACGCACAACGTCAAAAAGCGGAAGAGCCAGCGATATATCCGTCGCTGTAATAATTGCTATCATCGTCATGATGCTAATAGTTCCACTTCCTCCTTTCGTGATGGATGTCCTTATCACACTCAACCTGATTCTAAGCATAGTAATTTTACTTCTAACATTGTATTCGGAGCAATCGCTGGAGCTCTCCGTATTTCCGAGTTTGCTTTTGATTACAACCATTTTTCGGCTTTCCTTATATATAGGCACCACCCGATTGATATTGTCGAGAGGCGAAGCCGGTGTGGTTGTTCAAGCTTTTGGTTCGGCTATCATAGCGGGCAATTACATCGTGGGAATCATAATTTTTATTATACTCGTACTCATACAATTTGTCGTTGTAACTCAAGGAACAACGAGAATTTCAGAAGTAGCCGCTAGGTTCACATTGGACGCGATGCCTGGTAAACAAATGGCCATCGATGCGGACTTAAATGCCGGGTTGATAACCGAGGAGGAAGCGAGACAGAGAAGAAGAGACGTTGAAAATGAGGCTGATTTCTTTGGAGCCATGGACGGCGCCAGCAAGTTTGTAAAAGGAGACGCCGTAGCCGGAATCATCATTGTGGTGGTCAATCTAATTGGCGGTTTTGCGATTGGCGCGTTGCAATTTAACATGGACATCCTAACATCGCTTCAAACCTTTGGCACCCTCGCCATAGGAGCCGGTCTCGCCATCCAGATCCCAGCCCTTCTCTTTTCAACTGCGGCGGGCGCCCTCGTAACGAGAGCCGCTTCGGTAAGCCCTTTTGGAGAAGAGCTAACGACCCAACTTTTTGCCAGACCAAAATCTTTGGGAATTGCCGCTTCGCTTTTAGTTCTTTTTGGATTGGTTCCGGGCCTACCAAAACTTCCTTTTTTTGGCATCGCCGCTATGGCAGGCATAGCTTATTACTTCGTGGGTAAACCAACCGAACCCACCATCTCTGAACTTGAGGAAGCAAGACAAGAGGAAGAAGCCCGACTCAAAACCCCTGAGAGTCTAATCGGGGCGCTTCAATTTGACATAATGGAACTTGATATAGGATATGGATTGATACCTCTTGTCGACCCCGATCAAGGCGGAGAGCTTTTAGATAGAATTACGTTGATGCGCAGGCAAATTGCCTTGGAGCTTGGGTATGTTGTCCCCCCAATCAGAATACGAGATGACATCCAACTTAACCAATATGAATATATAGTCAAGATAAAAGGAGTAAACATCGCCAAAGGCAGCTTGATGCTCGATCGTTTCCTCGCAATAGAAAGCGGCTTGGTGAAAGAGAAAATAGATGGCATACCCACTAAGGAGCCGGCATTTGGATTACCCGCTCTTTGGATTATCGAATCTCAAAGGGAAAATGCCGAGATTCTTGGCTATACTGTGGTTGATCCTGCCTCTGTGGTAATTACACATCTGTCGGAGATAATCAAAAAACATGCCCACGAACTGCTCGGGCGCCAGGATGTTCAAACTCTTTTGGAAAACATAAAACAAAATTATCCAATAATAGTAGATGAGCTTACCCCCAACCTAATGACGGTGGGAGAAATCCAAAAAGTACTACAAAACTTGCTTCGAGAAAAGGTATCAATCCGCGATATGGTAACAATACTTGAAACATTGGGAAATTACGCCAGCGCCGTCAAAGACATAAACGTACTCACAGAATATGTCAGACAAGCAATGGGGAGAAATATCTGCAACCAGTATCAGGTTGATGGAAAACTACATGTGATCACAATTGCTCCAGAACTTGAGAAAGAAATAGGCGAAGCCATCCAACACACCGAAAAAGGAGTCATGGTAGCGTTAGAGCCAAGCGAGGTCCAAAAAATAATCTCAAACTTATCCGCCAGTTTAGAGAAACTTCTTGCGCAGGGGCACGGCCCTATTTTACTCTGCTCTCCAGATATCCGACTCCCATTTAAAACTCTCACCGAGAGATTTATTCCTGAACTTATAGTGCTTTCTTATAATGAAATAGTTGCCGAGATAGAACTCAAAGTTGTCGGGGTGGTAAACAAATGAAGATTAAAAAGTATGAGGCGCCAACCATAGAAGAAGCTTTGGCACAAGTAAAGGCAGATTTGGGAAGAGATGCTGTGATTCTAAATACAAAAAAGGTGCCCCCTAAAGGACTCTTTAGCTTTTTCAAAAAAGAACGAGTGGAAATTACCGCCGCCCTAGGCATCAACCTTATGAACCACAACGATAAGCCAAAACCAATCTCAAAATCCCAAGAGCCATCTTCCACGCCCTTTCCGCGATACGAAGAAAAAATAGGGATGCTAAAAAGTGAGATTGATGAAGTAAAATCCCTTGTTAAAACGATCGCTCATCAATTGTCCGACCCCTTGCTTCAAAATACTTCAGAGGGACTAACGGAAATCTATAATCACCTTTTAAGCAATAGAGTTGATGAAGTAATCGCCAGGAAAATTCTATTATCAGCAAAGAAAAAACTAAATAAAGAAGAGCTTCAAGATATAAACAAAATCAGAGGAAAAGCTGGTGAAGAAATTACAAATTTGATCAAGACCAGCGGGCCTTTACATCTACCTAAAGGAAAACAAAAAGTGGTGGCACTCGTCGGACCAACAGGAGGAGGAAAAACAACAACGATTGCCAAATTGGCGGCTCAGTACAGTTTGTTTAAAGATAAAAAGGTGGCGTTGATTACAGCCGATACATATAGGATAGCCGCAGTCGAGCAACTAAAAACTTATGCTGAAATAATTGATGCCCCCGTTGAAATCATCTTTACCGACGAGGAAGCAAAAGAAGCTTTAGATAAGCACTCCGACAAAGACTTGATTTTCATTGATACCGCTGGGAGAAGTCCTCATAATGAAGATCAAGTTGATGAACTGGCAAAATTGATGGAATATTGTTCTCCTAACGAAATTCACTTAGTCCTCAGTATGACCACAAAATTTTCAGATCTAATGACTACAATAGACAGATTTTCAAACATTCCGGTCAACAAACTAATATTCACAAAACTTGATGAAACAACGACTCCCGGAACAATGCTGAACGTGCTGGCCAAAACCAAAAAACAACTGTCATATATCACTATGGGTCAAAACGTACCCGAAGATATAGAAGTTGCCGAATCTGAAAAAATCTCAAAAATGATTGTGGGTGAACAATTTGAGCCAACAGAAGGATCAAGCGAAGAAACTTCGCGAGTTAGCTGAAAAGAAAAGAAAAGGTTCAAAAAAAGCTCAAGATAAAATGCTCTCTAGATCTAACAAGAGGGTGATTGCCGTGGCCAGCGGCAAGGGGGGCGTGGGCAAAACAAATCTTGTAATTAATCTAGGAATAGCTCTAGCTAGAAGCGCTAAGAAAATTCTGGTGCTCGATGCCGATTTAGGCCTAGCCAACGTGGATGTCCTTTTAGATATAAATCCAAAATATAATCTTCAGCATCTCATTTCCGGTCAAAAGTCCCTCTCCGATATAATTGTCGAAGGCCCAAATCAAATAAAAATAGTGCCGGGTGGCTCAGGGATAATAGAACTTGCGGACATGACCGATGGTCAAAGAGAAAGGCTTATTTCAAGCTTTGTTGAGTTAGAAAATCAATCTGATATAACACTAATAGACACCGGAGCCGGGATATCCAAAAATGTCTTGAGCTTTATTTTGGCTGCCGGGGAGGTGCTCATATTAACAACACCCGAACCAACCGCCATAACCGACGCATATGGACTCATAAAAGTAATAAACCAAAAGGACATAGATGTAGACATTAAGCTCCTTGTAAATATGGCTTCCAACGAAAAGGAAGCAAAAGAAGTATCGGAAAGGATATCGCTCGTTTCAAAACAATTCTTAAACAAACATATTGAGGATTTCGGATTCGTCTTAAGAGACAGCGCCATAAGTCAAGCGGTCAAACGACAGCAGCCTTTTATCTTAAGTTTCCCCTACTCTGACGCATCAAAATGCATAAACCGTATAGCAAATAGATTTGATGACACAGCGCCAAAAACTTCAAACGGTGAAGGCCTTCGCGGCTTCTTATCAAAACTATTTCGAATAGGTGAAAATTATGGACATCTCTAAGATTTTAAAACCCGGTCAACAGATAAATTTGGATTGCGAAACCATGAACAAGATCTGGAATTCCAATATCTTTGACATTCAAAATGAGAATATTTTAATCGTCTCGCCAATGGAAAAAATGAGCTACATAACCGTAAGTATCGGGACTTCAATAACAATCATAGCCGCCTTGGAAGCCGGAATGTATAAAATACCTGCCAAGGTGATTGAAAATAGGAGAGAACCTTTTGTTATAGTCTTAAAGCCTTCGGGTGAAATTTCTCCAATCCAAAGAAGACAATTTTTCCGTCTAAAAAAACCGGATGTAAGCGTGAAGTATAAACTTATTCGCTTGCCAGATGACTATCATTCAAAAGAATTAAAAGACGCCGAAGTAACTGATATAAGCGGAAGCGGCATTGCGATAACAACACCCCTGGAAAAAGATATGAAACCCGAAATGAGAATCAAGCTACAAATCAATATCCCAACAACCAACACAATAATCAATGCAATTGGGAAAATTATACGTTGCATAGAGCAGAAAGACAGGGACTTAAAGGTTTGTCTCCATTTTATCGCTATCGAAAAAAGAGATAGAGATAGAATAATAGGTTATCTCTTTCAAGAGCAAGCCAAAAGGGAAAGGCGGAGACGCTAGAGTGTTTATGTCAGAAGAAAGCATGACAAAAATCACGTTGATCTTTAGCTTTTTTTTAGGTCTGGTTGCAGCTTTGTCTGCGTTTCTATCTGGTGAAGACATCATTGTAATTTTTTTCGAAAAGTTGCTGGTTACTTCCCTGATATCAGCTCTTTTAATATGGATAGCGCTAAAAATCATAAAATCAGTAATAACAAAAGCAGCTCTAAGCGATTACCTTACAAAGAACACAGAAAAATCTAAGGGCGTTAAAGTAGATTTAACATCAGAGGCCCCGTCCAACATTCTCAGCGAAGACCTGGAACCACTAAACCCGGAAAAACTGGATGGATCTTCAGAAAGTGTGGTTAACCGAAAGCCTTAGTTTTTTTAGGTATTAAATATGATAAGAAAAGTAGAGCATAACATAAAAGAATTCAAGCCACAGAGCGAGTGGACCCGATATAAAGTATACGGAGATAAAAAAGCTCGCGAAAAATTAATTTTGCAATATACACCTTTAGTTAAGTATGTAGTAGAACGAATGAGAGACATCTTACCTTCTGAAACAGAATTAGATGACCTGATAAGTTATGGGGTAATCGGGCTAATCGATGCCATAGAAAAATACGACTACAACAGAGGAATAAAGTTCGAAACTTATTCAATACCCCGGATAAGAGGAGCTATCGTGGATGAGTTAAGAATAAGCGATTACGCCCCCCGCTCTTTGCGGCAAAAAGCAAAGAAATTGATGGAGGCGTGCTCTCAGATTGAACGAAGTTTGGGGCGTCTCGCAAAAGACAAAGAAATCGCTGAGAAGCTTAACCTGAACATGAAGAGCTACAACAAAATGCTTTGTGACGTAAGTAAAATACCGCTACTTTCACTCGATGATTTCATAGTTAAAAACGGGGATTCCCAAGTCACCATCGGAGAAAAACTGGCAGACAAAGCAGTGGAAAACCCATCTACGGTTGTGGAATTAAAAGATATTAAAGAAACTCTTACGAAAAGCATCGAAAATCTTACCGGACAAGAACGTACCGTTGTATCTCTCTATTACTACGAGGGGCTTACGTTAAAAGAAACGAGCAATGTATTGAATCTTTCTGAGTCAAGAGTATCTCAGATTCGCACAAAAGCCGTTCTTAGATTGAGGGGGCAATTGGAACACTTACATAAGGAAGATGTATTTTAAAAGAAAAGAGGAGGAAAAATGGATGATTCCAAAATCATCGTAATTGAAGATTCGACCAAAGATGAAGCAATTAAAAAAGCTTTAAAGAAACTGAATGCTAATAAAGATGAGGTAAAGATCGAAGTATTAAACGAGAAAAAACCTTTTTTGGGAATGGGTGGTTCATGCAAAATCAGAGCGACTCTACTTTCAAGTCACCCAGATGCAAAAGCCGAAAAAAACCAAGAGGTTCAAGATAGAGATGGTTCATACGAGATAGGCGCAAAAGAAGACGGCATTTACTTAAGGGTTGCTCCGCCTGAAGCAAACGGGAAGAAGGTAAAGCTCGATGATATCACCTCCCGCCTGAGGTTTTATGAAATAAAAGGCTTTGAATTAAATAGAATAACTGAAGCAATCAAAGAACCATCGGGTGTTCAAACGTGGATTGCTCCTTCTCAAGAGATTGTCTCAAAAGATGGCGGAGCGGTAATCAATATCTCCAAAGACAAAGTGGAGGCGTTTATAACACTGGTTAAACCGTGGGGCGACGGAAACCCAGTTGGGAAAGATGACATTAACGAATTATTAAAGAAAGAGGGTTTAACTTACGGTATAAACGAGGAATTAATCAACGAGATATCATCAGAACCAGGAAAATTCGATTACGATAATCCTATCTTAATTGCTCAAGGGGAGACGCCAATAAATGGAGAAGATGGCTACATAGAATACTTTTTCGAAAGGGGCAGAGGACAAGAACTGTTGTTTGATGGCCTAGAGGAGAATCAAAATATCAATTTTCGTGAACTTAATTTAATAACAAATGCTACAAAGGACCAGCAACTTGCAAAAATAATGCCGCCCACTAAAGGTAAACCAGGTAAAAATGTAAAGGGGGAAGAAATCCCTTCGAAACGCGGAAAAGAAGTAAAGTTGCTTGTAGGTAAAAATATTTACACTAAAGAATCGGATAACTGTATAACCATCTATGCGGAAACCGATGGAAGACCCGTAATGATGGATGGCAAAATTCACGTTTTGCCAATATATGAGACCAAGAGCGACGTTGACTATTCGATTGGAAACATCGATTTTGTGGGAATGGTGATAGTCGGGGGATGGGTTAGAGATGGTTTTACCATAAAAGCCGGAGGAGACATCGAAATACGTGGAGGGGTAGAAGGAGCTGAGCTTTACACTAGTGGAAACATAATTATAAAAAGTGGCATCCAAGCCCATGATAAAGGCATTATCAAAGCTGATGGAGACATCACAACAAAATACATAAGCTCAAGCAGAGTGCATGTCAAAGGAAACGTAATCGTCGCCGATGCCATTATGCACAGTGAAATTTTTGCCCTTGGAAAGATAATCGCCAAAAGCGGCAGAGGTCTAATTTCTGGTGGTGTGCTTCGAGCGGGAGAAAGCGTCGAGGCAAAAACAGTTGGCTCACACCTTGGAACTGAAACGGAGATAGAGGTGGGGGTAATTCCTGAAATTCGTGAAGAATTAACCAAAACGGAAGAAGAGCTCCAAAAGGCCATGAGGAATGCCGATGAAGCTCAAAAAGCCATAGCTTTGCTTAATAACGAGAAAAAAGAAAAGGGTTTTTTGATAAAAGACCGCAAAGACCTGCTAAATAAATTGGAAGAAACTTATCCCATGTTACAAAATATCGTGGATACCTTGGAAGCAAAAAGAGATAAGCTCACCGCCTCCGTATTTGCTTCGAAGCATGCAAAACTTTCGGTGGCCAGCAAACTCTACTCAGGAGTGAAG
>DSBK01000023.1 GCA_011046085.1 Actinomycetota bacterium | reverse complement strand
TTTAAAACTCCGTTGCTCCGGTGAAGTTGAATTTGGAAATTTTTAAAGCCGGGGTGCGGCAAAACCCGAAGAAGGCCTGTTTTAATTCGGTTTTTTCCGATACCATCTCAACGTTAGATAGAGCTTCAAGAATATTTTGGGTGAACCTTAAATTCTTTACCCCACAGGCTATCTCGCCATCTTCGATTAAAAAGGTCCCGTCCCTGGTCATTCCCGTAAGCATCGTTTTTAGTGGATCCTCGATGTTTGTATAATGGAATCTTGTGACCAATATTCCTTTTTTGGTGGAGGAAACCATCTCCTTTGTTGAGTAACCGCCATTTTTTAAAAAGAGGTTCGAAGGTTGGGGACCGTAAACGTTTGGAGCGGGCAGCGCATGACCAGTCGATTTTTTGTCTTCTTTGTGGGCCGTGTATGAATCATAAACGATGTTTTTCGCCACGCCGTCTTCTATGAGGATCACCTTTTGCTTGGGGACTCCTTCGAAGTCAAAAGGAAGACCCAAAGTATCGGAACTTGTTCCGTCATCCCAGATAGTTATATTTTCTCCCGTGATTTTCTGCCCGAGCTTTTCGCTCATAAAGCTCCGTTCTTCCTGGTAAGCTAGGGCACCGAAACCGCAAAATGCAAGGTACATGAGCATGTCCGCAACGGCTGCAGGCTCCAGGATCACCGTGTATCTCCCGGGCTGTATCGCTATAGGATCCACGCTTTTTAACGCTTTTTCCGCAGCCGAGTTGACCAGTTTGTGAAAGTCGATCTCTTTTACGTCTTTTGCGTAATAATCTGCGTAGCCCGAACTATTTTGAGACATAAATATGGTGTTTACGTCCGCTTCTGTGAGCGTTGCTACTTTGAGCACTCCCAGCGAATTTGCTATCCCGATTGTAAGCGCGCCAGTGCTGAAGGCGCCCGCGGCGGTCAGCTTATCTCGATTTGCTCTTGAGATTATAACCGCAACATTTTTGGCCCTGTCGATTGGTAGATAATTTGCTGTGTTTTTTGAAAAAAGGTCCATTTCTTTAAGTTCTTTATTTTTCGGAAGAGATTTAAAATCTGGGTCCGGAGAGGCGTTGTCCGCTATTTCAAGGGCTTTCTTTAACGCTCCTTCCACCGATTTTTTGCTCAAGATGTTGGTCGAAGCGGTGCCGGTTTTTTTGTCTTTTATGACCCTTATCGAGAGTCTCGCGTTCTTCTCGCTCACGTTTTGATGGATTTGGTTGTTCGCAAACCTTGTAAGCGCCGATTTTTGGTTTATCAACAGCACCTCGGTCTGGTCTGCGGTCGATAATTCCAGTGTCTTTTTCATGATCTCTTCAATTTCTTTTCGAGTCATCATCTTCCCACACCAACCTGGATACCCCTAAATCTTGCGGGTGATGCGCCGTGCCCCGTCTGTATAACCTGCATGGGCTCACCTTTGCCGCAGTTCGGTGTCCCCCAGACCACCCAGGTATCTTCACCGGCGATGGCATCGCACGAATTCCAAAATTCGGGGGTGATTCCCGTATAGTTTGGGTTTTTGAGCATCCTTTTTATTTTGCCGTTCTTTATTTCCCAGCCGATTTCGGTTCCGAACTGAAAGTTCAACCTCTTATCGTCAATGCTCCAACTTTTGTTGGTTTCGAGATATATTCCGTCTTTGGTGTCCGCTATCAATTCCTCAAAAGAAGGTTCTCCTGGCAGCAAATTAATGTTTGTCATTCTGATGAGAGGGATCCGATTCCAACCATCGGCCCGCATGGCCCCGTTGGGAGATTGACCAGTTTCCGCTGCTGTTTCTCTGGAGTTTATGTATCCCACAAAGATGCCATCTTTTACGATGTTTACTTTTTGCGCGGGTACGCCCTCGTCGTCGTATCCAAAAGTGCCAAGGCCTTGGGGTATCGTTGCGTCGGCGGTGATGTTTACCATGTCCGAACCGATTTTTAAGTGATTGAGCTTATCGGGGGTAAGAAAACTCGTCCCCGCGAGACTTACCTCTGTTCCCAGAACCCTGTCAAGCTCGGTTGGATGTCCTATTGATTCATGAATTTGAAGGGCGAGCTGGGAGCCGTCTAAAATTAAGGTCGTTGTCTTCGAAGGGCATTCCTTCGCCTTGAGCAGGGCCACCGCTTCTTCCGCGACCCTTTGAGCGTTGTCTTTTAGTCCGAGCGTGTCTATGAATTCGTATCCCGCGGTGGCGAATTGACCCCCATGCGAATTAGGATAGGACCTTATCTGCATATCTCCTTCGCCGATTGCCGTTGCCTCGATGCCAGCGCCGCTTATCGTTATCTTCTGCTCTATCCATGCTCCCTCTGTGCTCGCGAATATCTGATCTTTGAGTATAAAGTTCATTGAGGATTGAGAGATCTTTACGTCGCTTTTTTTACGCAGGATTTCTTCGGCCTCATAAAGTATGGATAACTTTTCTTCCAGAGAGATGGCGAAAGGATCGATTAAAATGGGTGTTTCGTATCTTTCCTTTATTGCCTCAACGGGCGACAATATTACGTCCTTATTCTTAAGCGAGGCACTCGCTTTAGCGATATCGCAAGATAGGGCGGCCATTTTTTGTATCTCTTTTTTACTGGTGACAAAACTGCTTGCAAATCCCCATGAGTTATTGGCAAGGGAACGGACTCCAAATCCATAATTTTCGGAGTCTAAAATCTCTTCAACCTTACCGTTTTTTACTGAAATCGATTGAGTTTTAAATCTTATCAATCTTATGTCTGCATAAGCGGCCCCATAGTTTTTGGCAGTTTCTAGGCCAAAATTTATAAGCTCTTGCATCATTTCTCCATTAAGGTAGAAAATATTATGAGTACATAAAAACTTTACAAGAGTTGTGTGGATATTGCAAAGCTCTTTTTAATCTTTCCGCCGTTGCGAGCGGTCTGCTTGCCATTGACTGGCCCGGTCAGTCTGGAGCGAGGGAATCTCAACTCTTCCCGTCATTACGAGGAGTAAAGCGGCGAAGTAATCCGGAGATCACCACGGGCTAAAGCCCTCGTGATGACAAGGAAAAAGCGTGTCATTACGAGGAGTAAAGCGACAAGCTAAGAATTATATGTAGCGCCTCGCGCCGGCGTAGTCGCCTCTGTCGCTTAAGGGCGTGATCCTTACAACATCGCCCGTTCTGGGAGCGTGAACAAAATAACCGTCTCCAATGTAGATTCCCACGTGGTGTATGGGGCTTCCGAAGAAGACGAGGTCTCCGGGTCTCAGATTTTCCTTTGATACGGGGCTTCCGAGATTAAGTCGGTCTACAAATTGCTCTTTACTGGTGCGGTAAAGATTAATACCGTGTTTTTTGAATACATAATAAACCAGACCAGAACAGTCGAAACCATTGGGGGTTTCTCCTCCCCACACGTAAGGAACTCCCAGGTAGAGCAGGGCTGTTGCCGCAACGGTTCCCGGCTCCACATGAACATTGATGTTTCCGAGGCCGCCCCTTATCCGCTCAATTAGTCGTGCTTGTTCTTGGGCTTTTCTTTCATTCTCTTTGCGGATAAGCTCTTTTGTTTCTTCACTTAAGCTCGCGAGGCGGTTGTTTCTTACATTAAGCGTCCTTTCGATCTCTTTCTTTTTTGATTCGATCTTCTCTTTGCTCAGAACCTGTTCGCTTTGGAGTTTTTCTAGTTCCGCCTCGATGGTTTCAATGGCCTCTTTGTTGCGTTGAAACTTATAGACCAGGTCCGCGTCTTGCTCTCCGATCCTTCTTAAAAAATCCAACCTTACCAGAAAATCGTTAAAGTCTTTTATGTCTAGAAGGATTTCCAGGAAAGAAATTTCCCCGTTTTTGTAGATGTTGGATATTCTTTGATTGAGGACGTTTTTTTGTCCTTCAAGTTTACTTACCGCGCTGGAGAGATTTATGCGGGTGTTTCTCAATTTTTCCTGGGTTTTTTGAAGTTCTACTCTTGCGAAGTTGTATTCCTCGACGATTATTTCGAGATCTCTATCGAGGATTTCCAGCTCTTCCTGCACCTTCTGCATCTCGTTTTGTTTTTCGTTGATCTGTTCAACATAGGTAGGCTCCGCCGAGGCAGAAGACATTATCCCTGCCAATAGCATTAAGACAAGAAGATTTGCCACCAGAAGACGCATTTTTCGGTTCATCATTACACCTTCATACATTCTATCTTATTTTATCGACATACTTAAGGATAATATTGACCATTTTTGGTCTAATTGCTCAGCTTGCCAGTGATTATGAAATTTTTGTGTAGATGGTTCATCTGATATAATTAAAATTAAGGATTTTGGTGGTTAAAAAAACGAGGTAGATGGGTGTGCCTGTGATTACGATTGATGATGAGTTGATTATAAATTTTGATAAGGATAAATTTGAGGATATTTTAAGTTAAAAGGAGCTGCCATGTTTGATTTGATTATAATCGGCGGGGGCCCCGCGGGAATGACGGCCGGGGTATATGCCGGGCGTAAGATGTTAAAAACCCTTATGCTTACCGAAAGCATCGGGGGAAAAGTGTCATGGAGTATGTGGGTTGAGAACTACCTGGGTTATCAGTATATACCTGGAGCGGAACTCGTAGAAAAATTTAAAGAACATCTGGAAAATTTTAATATCGAGAGGGAATTTTCCCATGTTGTCGGGCTTTCAAAGATTGATGGAGGATTTGTCGTAAATACCAAAGAAGGCGAGAATTATGAGGGTAAAGCCATCATAATCGCAACCGGAAGAACACAACGCAAGTTGAGCATACCGGGAGAGGATATATTTTTGGGACGGGGTGTTTCTTACTGTGTTACCTGCGATGGGCCGCTATTTAAAGGAAAAGATGTTGTGGTGATCGGCGAGGGCGATTCGGCGCTGGGCGCCGCCCTTCAGCTTTCTAAGATTTCCGGTTTGGTTAGGATGGTATCCAGGGGGCCTTTGAAGGGTAACGAGGTAATTCAACGCAAGGTCAAAGATATTCAAAATATAAAATTTTATATAAACTACGAGCCGGTTGAGATTAAAGGAGATGGTGTGGTCTCAGGACTGGTCATCCAAGATAAAAAATCTAAACAAAATACAAGAGTCCTCGTTGAGGGGATATTTATAGAGATTGGCTCGGTACCAGTCTCGGTTTTTGCTAAAGATTTAGTTGAAACAAACGAGCGGGGCGAAATTAAGGTCAGTTGCAGGTGTGAAACGAGCGCCCTGGGCATCTTTGCGGCAGGAGATGTTACCGATGCGCCAGAAAAACAGATAATTGTTGCTGCTGGAGATGGAGCCAAAGCCACCCTCAGCGCCTGCAAATACCTTTCGACTTTACCCGATTAAGCTATTTATTGTCTTCCTCTGCAAGTCATTGGCCTGCCTACCGTGTCTGTCGGCAGGCCAATTAAACCGGCAGTTTATTGCAACAATAAAAAAAGCCCAAAAAGGGCTTTTTTATTTGCTTGGTAGCGGGGAGAGGATTTGAACCTCTGACCTTTGGGTTATGAGCCCAACGAGCTACCGGACTGCTCCACCCCGCGATCAACCTTATTTTTTCCGCAGAGAGTATGTTAGCATACTTAACATACCTTTGCAAAAACGATGTGGTATTTTAAAAAATTATGAGATTGCCGCGCTCCGCTCACCTGCCGGCAGGTAGGGGGAGGAGCAACCTTATTTGAGTTCTAAAAGCAAAAACCAATGATCATTAGCTGTATGCGCGACGGAAAAAAGACGAAGGAATTTTGTAAAATCTACAAAAATTTTTACATTTGAGTATAAGATTTTATCAAAACTCCTGAACTGGACGGTCGATCATTGAATTATTATTAAAGCCACTGAATAGATAAATCATTGAGGGGTTTGAATTCCGAATCACCGGTTAAGAGGGTAGCGTTCTCATTTTTTGTCACTGCTGCAGCAAAAGCATCTGCGAGCGATAGTGAGTGGTTTGCTTTAATTGAGCCAGCTTCTTTTGCTAAATTTTCATCTATAGATACTAACTTAACGCCCCAGTCTTTAATGCTTTGGGCAGCGGTTTCCGCGTCTTCCTCTCCTTTTTCGCGCCAAATTATGTAGTAAATTTCGGCAAGGTTTACGGCTGCTATAAAACCAGATAATTTACCATTTTGAACCTGTTCTATTTTATCTTGGACGATTTTAGAGCCTTTCTCACCTTTAAAAAAACTTAAGATAGCAAAGCTATCAAATACGATTTTTTCGCTCACTGGGTTTTCCTTTTCTGCTCTAATTTTCGTTCATGTTGCATGTCAACTTCTCGTGCTTTTTCGAGTAGCATTTTCGCCGGTTGTTTTGTTTTAAGCCATCCTCTTGCTTTTTTTGGTGTTAATGTTTTGATGGGGGTTAGGATTATTTTCTCTCCTTTTTCAGCAACCGTAAACTTTTGCCCCACTTTTATGTTCCTTTTTTTTCTGATTGGAGCAGGTATAACAACCTGTCCTTTTTGAGTTATTGTGGTTTTCATTTTTTACCGCCTCTTACATTTTTTTTATTTCCTACATAAAATTATATGTATTACTTAGTTGGATGTCAACATACAAATTATTTTTACAAACCATATCGATTTTGACGTACTCTATAATTATATGGTTATCCCTGTTATTGCACCTGCCACCTACTATTTCTAAAATTGAAATTGATAAAATTTTCCGCCAAAACTGGAATTGGAGAAAAGACGATTGAGAAAAATTACGGGATGTGCCATTCTTCTCTATTTCAGAAAGTTATAAAAAAGTATAACCAAGTGAAACAATAACGCAATTTAAAAGACAAAAGACTTAGATAAAACTTCATTTTCCTCCATCTGTTCTATGTTCTAAGCACTATTTTTTTTGATTTTCCTGGAGACTGGCGTCTGGCAGATGGAGGCTGACTTCACTCCCGACTCCCCGCCCGCCTACGCCTATTACCTGCTGCGGGTTGGCGGGCACGGCACCTAAAAATGATATGGCATTCAGCTGATAGCTTATGGTGAACCGATGCAGGACAGTTATTGCGAGCGGAGCGTGGCAATCTCATAAGTGGCGATTGGCAGATAGCGTATAGCAGATAGCTGATGGCTGATTTCACTCCCAACTCCCGACTAACAAACTACCAACTAACAGACTTCGTCTATTAGAGGGATAAAACCACATTTTGTTGAATTTTTTAGATTGTGATTTGGTATACTAAATAAAACCAGAAAAAGTTTTTAAAAGAGGGCAAGGATGAATACCGACTTAAAATTTTTCACAAATGAACCTGAGGCCACACTGTTAAACAGATTTAAAATAATTCTGGAAAGCAACACGCAATTTTTCGATGTTTTGGTCGGGTACTTTCGCACCAGTGGTTTTTTTCAACTATACAAATCGCTGGAGAATATAGAAAAGATTAGAATTTTAATTGGCATCAACGCAAATCCGCAAACTATTGAACTTATCGAACAAGCAAATGAAAACGAACAGCTTTCTTTTAAGTTTTCGCATAAAGAAGTAAAAGATCAATTTTCAAACAATGTTGTGCAGGAAGCGGAAAATTCAGAAGACAACCTTGATGTAGAAATCGGCATTCAAAAATTTATGGAATTTATAAAATCGGGCAAGTTAGAAATTCGCGCGTATCCCTCAAATATCCACGCAAAGGTTTATATCATTCGCAAAAATCCAGCCAAAAGCGATGAATACGGCAAAGTCATAACCGGCTCAAGCAACTTTTCCCTTGCTGGTTTTCGGGATAATCTGGAGTTTAATGTAGAGCTTAAAGATAGCCCCGATGTAAAGTTTGCTCTCGCTAAATTTGAAGAGCTTTGGAAGGATTCGGTCGATCTCTCGGAAAAATATATTGAGACGATAAACACGAGCACTTGGTTAAACGATACAATTACTCCCTATGAATTATATCTGAAATTTCTTTACGAATATCTTAAGGAAAAAATCAATATTGACCAAGACGATATTTACAAAAAGTATTTGCCGGAAAACTTTTTGGATTTGGAATACCAAAGGGAAGCTGTTAAGGATGCCAAGGATAAGCTCGAGCAGTACGGGGGCGTGTTTTTAGCGGATGTTGTCGGTCTCGGAAAGACATATGTCTCAGCGATGCTTGTTCAGCAGCTCGACGGCAGAAATCTTGTTATTTGTCCTCCCGCCCTTAAGGATTACTGGCAGGATACATTCTCCGATTTCCGCGTGCCCGCCGACGTGGAATCTCTTGGCAAACTGGACAGGTTGCTTGAGAAAGGAACGGAAAAGTATAAGAACATATTCATTGATGAGGCCCACCACTTTCGCAATGAAACGACACAGACTTATGAAAAACTAAAGCAAATATGCTGGGGCAAGCGGGTCATCTTGGTTTCGGCAACCCCGCTTAACAATACACCGAATGATATTTTAAGCCAGATAAAACTGTTTCAAAAGGGTCGCAACAGCACTATCCCAAATGTTCGTAACCTTGATGGGGTTTTTGGCCGGCTAAGAAATCGCCTCCAAAGCGTTGACCGAAGAGATTTGAACAAATATCTCGAAGTTGTCAGAGAGAACTCAAAAGAAATCCGAGAAAATGTCTTAAAATACGTCATGGTTAGAAGAACTCGCTCCGAAGTTTTAAAGTATTTTAAAAAAGATTTAGAAAAACAAAAGGTAAGCTTTCCCAAAATCTCTGAGCCAAACAAAGTCTATTATAAATTTGATGATGAACTAGATGAAATTTTCAACAGAACCATTAAACTCATAAGGTCTTTTAAGTATGCGCGCTATACCCCAATCATTTACCTTAAAAACCCCGATCCGCAAGAGGTTATCGGGCAGCGCAACATGGGTCGTTTCATGAAAATGCTGCTGGTAAAGCGTTTGGAAAGTAGCTTTTACGCTTTCAATAACACCTTAAGGCGCTTTACTTCTTCGTACACAGCATTTATCGATATGTTTGACAAGGGAACCATCTATATCAGCAAGGAATATAGCAGCAAGATATTCGATCTTCTCGAAAATGATGATGAAAAAGAGATTATGGAATGGGTGGAGCAGGGCAAGGTTCAGAAGTACAAGGCGGAAGAATTTAACGATGATTTCAGAAGCCATTTAGAAAGCGATCTAGAAATCCTAAGAGAGATTTCTGAGTTGTGGACAGAGGTTAAGGAAGACCCCAAAATTGATAAATTTAAGGAAATGCTTTCAACCGATAAAATTTTAAAGCAAAAAGAAAACAAGCTCATAATCTTTACCGAGTCAAAAGAAACGGCCGAATATCTTGAGGAACAGTTAGAAGCAGAATATGGCGACCAAGTCTTGTCTCATTCCAGCAAGTCCAGCGCTACTATCCGGGATAGAATCATTGAAAACTATGATCCTAATTGCAAGTATAAGAAAAACGATTTAAGGGTTCTTGTAACAACCGATATTCTGTCAGAGGGCGTTAACCTTCATCGCTCAAATGCCGTCATAAACTACGATATTCCCTGGAATCCAACGAAAGTCCTGCAAAGGTTCGGGCGCGTTAACCGAATTGGCCAACCGAAACCCGTTCACATATATAATTTCTTTCCAACCGACCAATCTGAGCAAGAAATTGGGCTTGAAGCTTGCGCCAAGAGCAAAATCCAGGCGTTCCACAGCACTTTAGGTGAGGATGCTCAGTATCTTACCGAGGGTGAGGAAATTAGCTCCCATGAACTGTTTGACCGTTTAAGCTCAAAACGGTTCTTAGAAAGTGGCGAAGAAGAGGAGGTTGATTCCGAGCTTAAATACTTGGAGATTATCCGCAGAATCAGGGATAGAAAACCCGAGCTTTTTGAGCGAATCAAAAAACTGCCCAAAAAAGCCAGAAGCGCTAAGATGGGCGAGACCCATCCAGATTCATTGGTTACTTTCTTTAGAAAAGGAAAACTTAAGAAGATTTTTTTAGCCGATAGATCTTACGTTCAAGAACTCGACTTTTTTCAGGCCGCCAAACTTTTAGATACGGGTCCAAAAACCAAGCGGGAAAAATTGGGGAAAAGTTTTTACCAGTATTTAGAAAAAAATAAAGAAGAGTTCAAATTGGCAACAACCGAAGAAATAAAAGAATTTAAGCAGTCCGGCGGCAGGAGCAATGAAACAACTTTGATACGAACTATAAAAGCCATTCATAAATTCCAGGGTTTCACCGATGACGATGAGGAGTTTTTGCAAAAAGTTTTAACTTTACTAAATGAGGGGATATTGCCCAAGCAGACCACCAAAACTTTGGTGAAAGAAATTAAAAAATCCGGTAATAACCCGCTAAAAATCCTGTATAAATTAAGAGCGGGGATTCCCGCAAGCTTTTTTAGTGATTCAGGGGCAAGCGCTGTTTATCAAAGCGCAAGCCCACGAGAAGT
>DSBK01000001.1 GCA_011046085.1 Actinomycetota bacterium | reverse complement strand
CTATCTCATTTAATATCTGAAGTTTAAATTCTTTTGTGAACTTGCGTCGACCAATAGACATAATAACCCCCTTCTTTTGTTAAGGTATCTTATCTACCTGTCGGATAAAAGGGGTGCAGTCCACCCGTCATCTACTTTCAACTCGTTCAAGACTATGTTAATATATGCCGTTAATAAACTAAAGATGTGAAAGAGTAGGCGATTATGGCAAGAATTATAGTAAGCGAGAAGGATAATGCAGCAAAAAGAATAGCCGCTATTCTCTCAAACGGGAAAGCAACCACAATAAAATCTTACAACGTACCCGTGTATGTTTTTCAAAATGGAGAGGAGAAAACATCTGTTATAGGGCTAAAGGGCCATATTTTAAAAGTTGATTTTCCAGAAAAATATAGCAATTGGCAGGGTGTGAAACCAATTGAGTTAATTGATGCGGACGTAGTTAAGGTGCCAACTCAAAAGTCGATTATAAAAGCTCTTCAAAAAGAAGCCAAGGGTGTTGAACAAGTTATTATTGCAACCGACTTCGACCGGGAGGGTGAGCTCATTGGGGTAGACGCAATGAACAAAATCAAAGAAGTAAATTCTAAAGCCAAAATAAAAAGAGCTCGATTTTCAGCGTTAACCGAGAGCGAAGTCAAAGAAGCATTTAATAATTTTGAGGATATATATGTAAATCTTGCAAACGCTGGTGAGGCTAGACAGGATATTGATCTTATTTGGGGAGCTACTCTAACTCGTTTTATATCTCTTGCCTCTAAAAGACTAGGAAAGCATTTTTTGTCTGTCGGGAGGGTTCAAAGTCCAACTTTAGCAATTGTGGTTGCGAGAGAAAAGGAGCGCCGAGCTTTCATAGTTAAACCTTACTGGCAGATTAAAGCGTTATTTAGCACGGATCAGAAAGAGGATTTTTTTGCTCAACACAAAACCGATAAATTTTGGAATGAGGAGGAAGCAAAGGAGATTGTGTCTAACTTAGGCAAGGCGGGCGTGATAACAGATTCTAAGAAGACAAAGAAGCAAATTTCCCCACCCGCACCCTTCAACACCACGGCTTTTTTAGCAGCAGCTTCCTCCGTAGGACTTTCTCCCTCTTACGCCATGCGTATCGCCGAAGGTTTATATATGGAGGGGTTGATTAGTTATCCAAGAGTGGACAATACGGTATATCCAGAGTCTCTTGATTTAAAAGGGATTTTAACTATTTTAAAGGGGAGCAAGGAGTTGGGCGATCTTGCTGGTGAAATTCTTGCGCAGAAAAAACTCACCCCCACCAGAGGAAAGAAGAAGGCCACAGATCATCCACCGATTCATCCAACCGGTGTGGTTGTTAAGGATAGCTTAAAACCTCAAGAGTGGAAGGTTTATGAAATGGTGGCGAGAAGATTTCTGGCTACGTTGGCGCCATTTGCTTCCATGGAGAGTTTAAGAATTGATATTGACGTCGAATGCCCCAGTCTTAAACGAAAGGAGTCCTTTTTTTTACAGGGATCGCGTGTTGTTGAGGAAGGATGGCTTAAATATTATGGTTATGGAAGGAAAAAAGACGACGTTGTTACCAATCTTAAAAAGGACGATAATGTTTTACTCATAAAGCCGATTTTGGAATCCAAGGAAACTCAACCTCCTCAAAGATATGGTCAAGGTCGTTTGATTCAAGAAATGGAGAAGTTGGGTTTGGGGACCAAATCAACCAGACACTCCATAATTCAAAACCTTTATGATAGAGGATATGTTCACAGCGATCCTATAGTCCCGACAGAATTGGGTGTTGGCGTATCTGAGACCCTAAGAAAAAATGCTGAAGCGATTACAACCCCTGAATTGACCGCTCAACTGGAAAATGATATGGATTTGATAGCTGAGGGGAAAGAAAAAAAAGACTCCGTTGTTAACATCTCAAGAGAGATGTTAAAAGGTATTCTTGAGAATCTTGAAAAAAGAGGGGAAGAAGTTTCTCAAGAAATAAAAGAGGGTATCAGAGAAGGCAAAATAGTTGGCAAGTGTTTAAAATGTGGAAATGAACTCAGGATAATTCGTTCTCGGAAGACGAAGAAAAGGTTTGTTGGTTGTGCTTCATATCCCGATTGTAAAACCGCTTTTCCATTACCCCAGTTCGGCGATGTTATAGCTCTGGATGAAGTTTGCGAGGTGTGCAAAACGCCTAAAGTTAAAATAGTATCTAACAGAAAAAAACCTTGGGTTTTATGTTTAAATCCAGCATGTCCTACAAAAAAGACCTCTGATAATAATAAAACAGATGGTCGAGAGTAACCGGTATAGAGTAAAATTAAATGTCAGAGTGCTAAGTGACGATACTTTATATACACCAACAATATTGTATTAAGATATTGTCTTATCAATTTTAGCAGGAAAAACATCGATTCCGAAGAATAGTTTTAATAACATATGTTATAACTTCGGAGGTTTTTGTGAAACTGGCGGTAATTCAACAAAAAATTTTAGACAACTTCGATGAGAACTTATCAAGTTTGTCCGAGAAGATAAAAGAAGCGGTGAGTTATGGCGCTGAAGTGATTTGTCTTTCGGAATGCTTTGCCGGTGAAGATATTTCTCCAGAACGCGGCGCAAAGGTATTGGATTTTCTCTCTAAAGTAGCATCCAAGAATAAAGTTAGTATAATTACAGGTAATGTTATCTTTTCTAATCCTGAAGGCGAAACGAAAGAGTTTTCGGCGGTAATTAACAGGACGGGAAAGATAATTGGGTTGCAGGAGAAGATAAGTTCACCTTTTTGCTCGAATAAAGTGACGGAAGATGGGAAACTCAACCTTATCGATACCGATCTCGGTAAAATTATTATACTGTCTCAACTTGATTGTATAGACGGCTCAATTGAAGAGGAAATAATAAGCTTGGAACCTGATCTAATTGTGATGCAATTTAGTTCGGTTTCTCTTCTGGAATCTGAGGCTGTTAAGGAGCTGGCTTTAAGTAGAAGCTTGGGTGAAGCAAATGTCGTGATAACGGCATCTTTGGTTGGCAAGATAGGTGACAGAGTTTGTTTGGGAAACAGTTTTATTGCGTTTCAGGGCGAAATAATAACTGAAGCGGCGGGGAACGAGAGCGTTATGGTTGTGGAGTTAGATTCATCTAGATTTTTTAAATATAAGGGTTTGCGAGAAACTGTTGTTATGCCGGATTTATTGAAACAAAAATTTGAGCGTGAAAGGTATCTTGCAGGTGGAATTTAAGGATTTTCAAGGGCCACTTATCGGAAAAGATAGAGTTAAGCGCTATGTAGAATCTCTTAGACGCAAGGATAAAGTTCATCGTATATACCTTCCTTTAATTAAGAAAATATTATCAGAGATTCCTAAGTTTCCCCTGATGGTCTTAGATCTGGGTACGGGTCCCGGATTTCTAGCGTTAGAATTTGCGAAAAAAATTCCCGATGCAGAAGTTATAGGTTTGGATCTATCTCCTGACATGATTAAATACGCGCGAGATTTTGTGAAAAACAAAGAGGTAAAAAATTTAGATTTTGTCCTGGGAGATGCTCAAGAAATTCCTTTTGAAGATGACCATTTTGATGTTGTGGTCTCCCATGGTATGGTAAAATGTGTTTCCGATGTTAGAAGGATGTTTTGCGAAGTTTATAGGGTTTTATCCAGAGGTGGTTGTGCGTATCTTATCGATTCTAGAAAAGAAGTTTTATCTGAAGAATTTGATCGAATTACCAAAAAGCTTCATCTGGTCGATAAAGAAAAATCAAGAAGATCGGTGAGTAAAAGTTTCAGAACGGATGAAATAAAAACAATTCTTGATGAGGTTTCACTTTCAGATAAAGCAATCGTTGAAGTTAAGGGTTTGACCTATGAGATAAAGATTTATAAACCCATAAATTAGTTTATTCTAGATATTGGGATGAGGTTGTTGAATTTTGTCATTGACGTACCTGCTGGCAGGCGACCGAAAGGAGCGTGGCCCGCATCGGGCTTCGGAATTACCTCTCAATGACAAGAAAAGGCGCTTGTTTGGCTATTATTTAACAGACTCGGATTAACGCGTGAGTTAAAAGTAAAATTAGTGTGGTTAGTCTTAATTTTTGGGAGGTAAATGTGAAGATAAGTATAATAGGCGGAGGACATGTCGGGGCTACATGCGCTTTTCTTGTTGCCCAAAAAGAATTAGGGGATGTTGTATTGGTGGATATTGTTGAGGGACTCCCCATTGGGACAGTTCTTGATATGATGCAATCCTCATCAGTCGAGAAATTTGGTAAAAAGGTGCATGGGACAAACAGTTTTAAAGATATTTGCGATTCCAATTTAGTTGTAGTTACCGCTGGGCTTGCAAGAAAACCAGGAATGACCCGTTTTGATTTACTGGCAAAAAATTCCACAATCATCAAGTCTGTTATTGAAAATATTGTCAAATTTGCGCCAGATTCTATGATAATTATGGTGACCAATCCTCTCGATATTATGACCTACTTATCCTTTAAAGTGAGCGGTTTTGAGAAAAATCGGGTTTTTGGCATGTCGGGTGTTTTGGATTCCGCTCGTTTTAAATATTTTATTGCGGATGAATTGGATGTTTCAATCGATGACATTTCAGGTTTGGTTATTGGCGATCACAGTGAATCAATGGTTCCCTTGCCCCGCTTTTCAAGCGTTTCAGGCATTCCTTTGGTTGAGCTTCTGTCTGAAGCCAAGATTGACCGTATCATTGAAAGGACGAAAAAAGGAGGAGCTGAGATAGTCGCTTATCTAAAGAACGGGAGCGCATTTTATGCCCCGGCCGCCTCTGCGGTAAAGATGGTAGAAGCCGTGGTGAAAGACAAAAAAGAGATTCTTCCCGCCTGTGTTTATCTTGAGGGAGAATATGGATTAACTGATATTTGTTTGGGTGTCCCGGTTAAAATTGGTAAAGACGGAGCAGAGAAGATAATTGAGCTTGATTTAAACTCCAAAGAAAAATCTGCTCTGGATGAATCCGTGAAATCGATTAAAGAAAGTATAGACAACATATCCTACTTGTTTACGAATAGCTAGAAAATAGGAGCGATTTTGAAGAAAATAAATGTAAAAGAGCTGGCCGAAGCGATAGAGAAACTTTGTATAGAATCAAATTACAATTTGCGGAGCGATGTGTTTCATGCTCTGAGAAATTCTCTTAATGTTGAGGAATCCAAAATCGGTCGCGTCATTATAAAACAGATAATAAAAAACGCTGAGCTGGCTTGCGCGAAGCAATTGCCGATATGCCAGGACTGCGGAATAGTAAACATTTTACTTAAGATTGGTCAAGATGTTGTTTTGATTGGCGGAACGGTTGAAGAAGCCGTAAACGAGGGTGTGCGAAAAGGTTACGGAAGAGGGTTTCTTCGAAAATCGGTCGTTTGTGATCCCTGTTTTGAGAGAAAAAACACTGGCGACAATACACCTGCAATAATATCGCAAAGGATTGTTCCAGGAGACTCGATAAGAGTGGCGGTTATGCCGAAGGGCGGAGGGAGCGAGAATGTAAGCGTGGTTAAGATGCTTTTGCCCGGCGATGGACCAGAGGGAATAAAAAGAGTCGTTTTACAAGCCGTAAAAGATGCGAAGGCAAATCCTTGTCCCCCCGTTGTTGTGGGGGTGGGCATTGGGGGCACGTTTGACAGCGTCGGTTTTTTAGCCAAAAAAGCGCTTTTTAGAAATATCAATGAGAGAAACTCCGATGAGAGATATGCCGTTCTTGAGATGAACTTATTGGATGATATAAATAGTTTAGGCATAGGACCCAGTGGTTTAGGGGGCAAAATTACGGCTCTTGCAGTTAATATAGAAACTTTTCCTTGCCACATGGCTTGTTTGCCCGTTGCAGTCAATTTTGGTTGTTGTGCTTTAAGATCTGCCGAATGTGTGCTTTAAGAAGGGAGCTTTAAAAGATTAAAAAATTCTCTCGTGGCGAACTTTCAAAAAACAGAAACTTTCTTCTACTCTGGTTTGGCCAGGCGGTATCCAATTTAGGCGACTGGATTATTGTAGTAGCAATGATGTCTCTTGTATATAAACTTTCATCAAAGTCCAGTTTTGCGGTCGGCACATTGATGATTTTTAAGACATTACCCGCCCTTTTTTTTGGCTCGCTTGCGGGAGTTATTGTTGATAGATTTGACCGAAAAAAGTTGATGATAATTTGTGATATCGCCCGCGGCTTGCTGATTTTAACCTTACCTTTTATTAAAAATATCTTTGGGGTGTACGCAATCGCTTTTTTTCTGGAAACTTTTTCTATTGTTTTTATGCCCGCCAAAGATGCGAGCATTCCAAATATCGTTGAATCCAAAAATGTTCTTGCGGCAAATTCAATTTCACACACCACGAACTATCTAACCATGATTATCGGCTCTGCGTTTGGCGCCACAATAATTTTATTGGTTGAATCTGTCTTTGGGCATCTGCCTTTTTTCCAGCGTTTAACCGGCCCCAATGCTGCATTCTATATTGATTCGGGTACCTTTTTTCTCTCTGCCCTAGCCCTCTCGTTTATTTATCTTCCTCAAGTAGAATTGCATGAAATAGGTGAAATAAAATGGTTTCATATTAAAGAAGATTTGTTAAGTGGCTTCTCGCTAATCAAGAACAACAAACTACTTAAATATATGATTATGTGCATCGGCATGGCTGTTTTGGGGGGTGGGTCGATATATTCTTTGGGCGTTGCTTATTCAACCGAGGTTTTGAAAATTGGAGTAGCTGGTTTCGGCTTTCTTATATCTGCCCTAGGTCTTGGTTTGGTTGTCGGCGGTCTAATTGCGGGAATTTTGGGAAGGTTGATTGCTAAGGATAGACTGTTTGGGCTGTCTATCCTTGCTTTCGGGGTAGCGATGGTGGCTTTTTCCATCATTTCGTATTATGAAATTGTAATTGCCATAATTGTGTTTGCGGGCATAAATCTTGCAATTTTAAATATTACGGGTTTTACGCTAATACATGAACACGTTGATGATTCGATAAGGGGTAGAGTTTTCAGTGTTTTTGAGTCCATGATAAGGGTTTTTCTTTTGATGTCTTTGGCTTTTTCCGGAATAGTTGCGGATATTATAAATTGGGTATTGAAAAAATTGGTAGAAAATCTTGCTCAACATCAAGAACAATTGGTTTATCTAACTCGTTTTAACGGTTCCAGAATCACGCTTATATTGGGAGGATTTGCTGCGGTTGGAGCGGGGGTTTTAGCGATTCGAAATGTTCGAATCGAGAACAAAGGAGCGATTGTTGCGGATGATTAAAATAGATACACCTCTTGACGATGGGAAAATAATTAAACTCCATGCTGGCGATGAAGTTATCATCGGTGGGGTTGTGTATACAGCGAGGGATAAGGCTCACAAAAGATTCATAGAAACGCTTCGTAAAGGCGATAAACTTCCATTTGATATTGCAGGACAGATAATATTTTATGCGGGACCGGCTCCCGCTAAGCCAGGAGAGGTCATCGGTTCAATTGGACCTACGACGAGTAGCCGAATGGACTCTTTTGCCCTTGAGCTGCTGGAGCATGGACTTAAGGGAATGATAGGCAAAGGACCTCGCTCTAAAGAGGTAAAAGAAGCGATGGTCGAGCATAAAGCGGTATATTTTACTGCTACTGGGGGTGTCGCAGCTTTGCTTTCTCAATATGTCAAGAGGGCTAAAATTGTGGCTTATGAGGATTTGGGGCCCGAAGCTGTTTATGAGCTTGAAATTGAAGATTTTCCTGTGGTGGTCGCGGTTGATTGCAGGGGGAATGACTTTTATGTGGAATCTTCAAAAATATGGAGTCATGAGTAGAAAAATAGCTTATAAGGCGGTGTTGCTTTGATGCACAGAGGAATTTTTATAACGCTTGAGGGTGTGGAGGGGTGTGGAAAAACCACTCAGATGAGTCTGCTTGCAAAATATCTCAAAAACAAAGGATTTAATGTTTTAGTAACGAGAGAACCGGGTGGCACCAAGATAGGGGATGAGATTAGAAAAATTTTATTAAACCCGGATTCGAAAGAGATGGATTACAGAACAGAAACTCTTCTTTACACGGCTAGCCGGGCCCAACATGTTTCAGAAGTTATTGCTCCCAGTTTGGAAGAAGGCAAAGTTGTTCTTTGCGATAGATATATCGACTCGACTCTTGCTTATCAAGGTTTTGGACGAGGGCTTTCTTTAAATAAGCTTATTGATGTTAGCAGATGGGCAACCTGTGATATAAATCCACACTTAACTATCCTGCTTTTTTTTCCGACGGAGGATGGCTTAAAAAGAGCTACATCCAAAGAAGCTGACAGGATAGAGCAAGAGGATATTGAGTTTCACCGTCGGGTCCAGGATGGATTTTTAAAGCTTGCTCGACTTTATTCCGAACGTTACCAAATCGTGGATGCCGCGGGTAGTCAGGAAGAGGTTCATGAAAGGATAATAAAGGTGTTGGAAGAATTTCTATGATGGTGTCATGTTGGGAAGATATCTTTGGACAAGCTGAGACAATAAATAAACTTAAGCTTTTCTTGTCCTCAAAAAGCTTAAATCACGCTTATTTATTCGTTGGCCCTAAAGGTGTTGGGAAAAATACTACCGCAAAGGTTTTTGCTTCCGCTATCAATTGCGCCGATGATGGATGTGGCAGTTGTCCTTGTTGTGTTAAAATAGCTCATGAAACACATCCTGATGTGTTTCATGTTTCGCCGGAGGGAAACTTTATAACCATAGGACAAATCAGAAAGATACAAAAGGAAGTTAACTTAAAATCTTTTGAGGCGAGCTTTAAGGTATATATAATCGATGAAATCGAAAAAATGACCGCCGAGGCGGTAAACGCTTTGCTTAAAGTATTGGAAGAACCTCCCGGTGATGTTGTTTTTATACTCATAACTTCCAATCTTGAAGGGGTTCTTCCAACCATTGTTTCTCGATGTTATCAAATTTATTTTAGGTCAATTGCAACCGATTTAGTGATCGATCAGATCGTGCAACGTTATAAGGTTGGTAAGGATAAGGCAAAATTGGTAGCGAAAATAAGCGGTGGAATTTTCGGAAAGGCTATCGAGATGATCGAGTCCGAAAGAAAACTTAAAAGACGGGAGTCTGTGCTATGGCTTGCTGAAAGACTGAGAATTTTAGATGTATTGGAGCTTGTTGATTGGGTAAACAAGCTCATTGGTGAGATAAAGAATTTTATAGGTGAGATTAAAACAAAGCAGGATTTGGAATTGGCAGAGGTGGGGGAAATTATCTCAAACAAAGGACATTTTTCGCGTTTAAAAAAAAGATTGGCTGAAAAGAATAAACGAGAGAGAAATAGAGAAGAGCTTAAAGCTTTTGAGGATATACTAGATGTTTTTTCATCATGGTATAGGGATATTCTGGTTCTTACCGGATGTTCTAATGAAGATTTATTGGTCAACGTGGATCGCAATGAGAAATTGAGGGAATTGAGTAAAGAGTTTTCTTTACAAAAAGCACATAATGCGCTTGTAATTATTCAGGAAACCAAGCGGTTTTTAAGATTTAATGTTAATAAACAATTGGCTTTGGAAGTGATGCTATTTAAGCTGCAGGAGGTAGCATAATGCCCATGGTTGTCGGAGTTGTTTTTAAAGAGGCTGGAAAAGTTTATTATTTTAATCCTGGGAGTATGGATTTAAAAGCAGGAGACTGTGTGTTGGTTAAAACCTCGCGGGGCATGGAATTTGGCGAGGTTGTTATGGTCCCCGAGGATATTTCCGATAAAGAAATCACAGCTCCTTTAAAAAAAGTTTTGCGGAAAGCTACAAAAAAAGATGAGGAACAACTTGAGGCGAACAAAGAAAAAGCTAAAGAAGCTTTCGATATTTGCGAAAAGAAAATTGAAAAGCACAACTTACCCATGAAGCTGGTCGATGTGGAACATGTATTTGACGGCGGTAAAATGATTTTTTATTTTACCGCCGATAATAGGGTAGATTTTCGTGAATTGGTTAAGGATTTAGCCTCGGTCTTTCATACGCGAATCGAACTTAGACAAGTAGGGGTTAGAGACGAAGCGAAGATGATAGGGGGGTTGGGGCTTTGTGGCCGACGGCTCTGTTGCACCCTTTTCTTAAAAGATTTTGAACCCGTCTCTATTCGCATGGCCAAAGATCAAGATTTGCCTTTAAATCCTTTCAAAATTTCAGGGATTTGTGGTAGGCTCATGTGTTGTTTGAAGTATGAACATTGCGTTTATAAAGATTTTAAAAAAAGAGCTCCGAAAAAAGGGACGAAAGTTGAGATCGAACAAGGGGAAGGCGTAGTTGTAGATTACAACGTGCCTGGTGAAAAAATTGTTGTTGAAGTGGGCGAAGGTTTTAGGTATGAGGTTTCAGTAAGAGAAATAGATAAATTGAAAATTGAAAGTCGGGAACGAAAAGTTTAAAGTGGCAATAATGGTTATAAGAGGCATGGCGACCCAACAACGAAGTTATTAAGTATCTGTGAAGCTATGGAACCAGAGTGCCGACGTAGCTCAGCAGGTACCTGCCCGTCGTACTCGAATTTATAGGCAATTTTGCAGTACCTAATGACTGGATGGAATTTACGGCCGGATTAGCTCAGCAGGAAGAGCGACGCACTCGTAATGCGTAGGTCGCCGGTTCAAATCCGGCATCCGGCTCCAAATTTTGATGTAAAAACTGGGCGCTGGCAGGGAGACTGCCACACTCCCTTTGGTCACTCGCAATGACAAAATTCAACAGTCTCGCAGGCGGGGAGCATCTCACTCCTGTCTGCCGACAGGCAGGCGTAATGAGCAGGTCAGCGGTTCGAGTCCGCTCGTCGGCTCCATTAATGCTAATAAATCATTAAATAGGAGAGGGCATTGAATAGGCGACTTATTATTTTTCTTATATTTTTTTTGTTTATTTTTAATTT
>DSBK01000037.1 GCA_011046085.1 Actinomycetota bacterium | reverse complement strand
TCATCGCAGATTACAAGCTTAGGATTAAGGGCAAGCGCCCTTGCAACACCTACTCTTTGACGCTGACCCCCACTAAACTGGTGAGGATATCGCTCAGCGTGTTCTGGTTTAAGACCAACCAAATCCAATAATTCCTTAACTCTTTTTCTTCGCATCCCGCCATTTCCCGCTTTGTGAACCAAGAGCGGCTCTTCCACTATATTCCCAACAGTCATTCTTGGATTCAAAGAAGCAAAAGGGTCTTGAAAGATTATTTGCATTTCGCGACGCAACCTTCTCATTTTTCTATTGTCACAGGTAAAAATATTTTCTCCTTTGAAAAAAACCTGTCCATTTGTAGCTTCAATCAAACGGGTTACCACCTTAGCCGTTGTAGTCTTGCCGCAACCGCTTTCTCCCACCAATCCCAGCGTTTCCCCCTCGTTTATAGCAAAATTAATCCCATCAACAGCGTGAACCCTCCCCGTCACCCTCTGAAAGATTATGCCCCTTTTAATTGGAAAGTGTTTTACCAATCCCTCTACCCTTAAAAACTCACTCACAATAACTCCCTTTGCACTGATTTTCGCTGATTTGTCTGCGGTAATCCGCGTTCATTCGTGTCCTTCAATCCGCGCTAATCCGCGTTTTTAATATCCGCGTTCATCTGCGTTTAAATATGTCTTTATCCATCACCCGATGACAGGCAGAAAAATGTCCGGACTCTACTTCAATAGACTCTGGAACTTTTTTGGAACAAATATTCATCGCAAACTCACATCTCGGATGAAAACTGCAGCCAGTCGGAACGTCTATTAAGCTCGGCGGAGACCCCTGTATGGATATTAGCTCTTCTTCTCTGGGTTTATCCAAACGGGCAACGGACTTCAATAAACCTAAAGTATAAGGATGATGCGGCTGGTAATAAATCGAATTGACATCGGCGTATTCAACGGGTTTCCCCGCATACATAACTAAAATCTTATCGGCCAACCCCGCAACTATCCCCAAATCGTGAGTGATTAAAATCGTCGCCGAATTAAACTTCTTTTGAAGCTCGCTTATCAACTCCAAAATTTGCGCCTGAATGGTGACATCCAGAGCGGTTGTCGGCTCATCGGCAATTAAAATGTCCGGTCCGCAGGAAAGAGCCATCGCAATCATCACCCTTTGCTTCATGCCTCCGCTAAACTGATGGGGATAGTCGTGCAATCTATCTTTAGCATTGGGTATGTCAACCATCTCAAGAAGTTTTACCGTTCTCTCTCGAGCTTCTTTCTTGGAGATATTCTGATGTGTCAAAATTGCTTCCATTATTTGGTTGCCAATGGTAAAAACGGGGTTAAGCGAAGTTGTGGGATCTTGAAAAATCATGGCTATCCTATTTCCCCTGATGGTTTGGAGGTCTTTCTCAGAAAACTCAAGTATATTTTCATCTTCAAACAAAACCTCTCCCTCTAAAATCTTCCCTGGAGGCATCGGAATTAACTTTAAAAGGGAAAGAGCCGTTACGCTTTTTCCGCAACCTGATTCACCAACTATGGCCAGCGTTTGCCCCCTGTTCAAAGAAAAACCTACCCCATCAACCGCTTTAACGACACCATATTCCGTGTAAAAATAAGTTTTTAAATTTTTCACGCTTAAAAGGTCTTCTGACATTGCTAAACCTCAACAACTTTGGTTGGCTCCAAGGCATCCCTTAAACCATCACCGAGAAAATTTACCGTCAAAACCGTCAAAACAATCATTGCGCCTGGAAACCAGGTTAACCAGGGATACAAAATCATCGTGTGCTGCGCTCGTTGTAACATATTTCCCCAACTCGGTATCGGTGGTTGAATGCCAAAGCCGAGAAAACTTAACGCCGATTCAATTAAGATCGCATACCCTACCGCTAGCGTGATATTTACAATGATTGGCGCCACCGCGTTCGGTAACAAATGTTTGACGATAATTCGAAAATGTGAAGCGCCACAAGCGCGCGCCGCCTCAACAAATTCTTTTGCTTTCAACGACAAAAAGACTCCCCTTATTAGACGCGCCACATACATCCACATGAGCAAAGAGATAATTAAAATTATCTCAAGAACACCGCCCGCCACAATCGAACCCGCCACCATAAGAATAACAAGCGCTGGAATAATGAGAGCAAAATCGGTTAAGCGCATTA
Source organism: Actinomycetota bacterium (assembly GCA_011046085.1). Taxonomy (GTDB): domain Bacteria; phylum Actinomycetota; class Aquicultoria; order UBA3085; family Oleimmundimicrobiaceae; genus DSBK01. Next base: position 9,089 of record DSBK01000037.1, on the reverse strand, counting down.
AGATATTATCCAAAATCCCGCCAAAATAGCCGGCGATTGCGCCTATGACCACGCCAACAAGGGTAGAAAAAAGCGCCACAATAAGTCCCACGGCAAGAGAAATTCTGCCACCATACATTACTCGAACAAGTTGGTCGCGCCCCAGGTCATCCGTCCCAAACGGATGCGAGAGGGAGGGTGGCTGAAATCTTTCCTTCAGGTTTATTTCGGCATAATCATAAGGTAAAACAAACGGCAAAATAATCACGGACAAAGAGAGAAAAATAAGAATAAATAAACTAACCAGAGCAAGGCGATGATGTCTAAATCTTCTCCAAAACATGCTCCACAAAGTATATTCTTTGCCCATTACGACCTCTTCTTTTTTAATTTTTGCTGATGAAAACCGGGTCACCTTCGATCACCCCTTTACTTGTATGCAATTCGCGGGTCAAGAAAACCATATAAAATGTCAGCCAAAAGATTAAAGAAGATTACAAGAAAAGCGGAGACCATGACTATTCCCATCACCAAAAAATAATCGCCGTTTAAGATGCCGTAGTGCAAAAGTCTGCCTATCCCCGGCCAAGCAAAAATATATTCCGTAATTACCGCGCCGCCAAACAATGCGGGCATATCAAGCATTATGACGGTTATCACGGGAATAAGAGCATTTCTTAGAGCATGCTTTAGAATAACTTTGGATTCAGAAAGACCTTTAGCATGAGCGGTTCTCAAGTAATCGGCGCGAATCACTTCAAGCATGCTTGAGCGCTGGTATCGGCTCCATCCGGCAATATAGGCCAAAGAGAGGGTTATTGTAGGTAGAGCAAGGTGCTGTAAACGATTTATAAGATCGTACTCTTTCCCCACACTATACATGCTCGCAGTATAAAAAAGCTGAAATCCAAGCGCCCGCGTAAGATAATATCCCAAAATCATCTGTAAAATTAAACCAAACCAGAAGATCGGCATTGAAAAACCGAGAAAAGAAAAGAAGGTTGCCGCATAGTCAAATTTTGAGTATTGACGAACAGCAGAATAAATTCCAATTGGAATCGCCAGAATGAAGGTGAAGAGGAGGGCCGCAGACATCAACTGAAGGGTATTTTTCATCCGCTCAACTATAAGCTCAAGAACAGGTCGGTGATGTGACATGCTTTCGCCCCAATCACCTCTTACAAAGTCTCCGGACCACCTCGCGTAGCGCGCCCAAAGAGGTTTATCCAACCCCATCTCTTTTTCTAAGCGTTCAATATCTTGGGGAGTAACGTGCGGATTAAGACGCAATCTTGCAAGCGGATCTCCCGCGTATTGCATCAAGATAAAAACAACTAAGCTTGCAAGGATGAGAACCGGTATGCTGTGTAACAACCTTCTAACAGTGTAAGCAAACAACAGGTATCCTCACTTTATAAGGGTGAGCCCACAAATATTGTGGGCTCACCTAAGCATTTTACGTTTTATGATTTTATCACTTTCTTACTTCTCCAACCACCACTCGCCCATATTCCAAGTTGGTCCCTGAAGCGTTGGATTATTCACCGGGCCATGCAATTTATCCGTATAAGCAATAAACTCAAGTCTCTGATAGAGCGGAATAAACGGACAGTCCTTGGCCATTAGATTCTGGGCCTCTTTTATAAGTTTAACCCTTTCGGGTTCATCGATGGTTACGTCCTGGTCATGCCAAATCTTGGTAACCTCATCGTTCTCGTAGCAATAGTAATTTTGACCGTCAGGCGGAATTTGATCCCCCGCAAAAAGCGTTGTGTAAGTAGGGTCGGGGGTCGCCAACCAGGCCCATTGTCCTATTTGATATTCTCCGTTGGGAAGCCATGTGCCGAAGTAAGTATTCGCCTCGGTATTTTTAATCTCAACCTCTATTCCAATCTTCTTTAAATCAGACTGAACAATTTGCTGGATTCTTTCCCTGGCCACATTCCCTGCGGTAGTATTGAAGGTTAGCTTTAGTTTTTCTCCAGCTTTAGTATAAATTCCATCGGCGCCTTTGGTGTAACCAGCTTCTTTCAGCAAAGATTCGGCCTTTTCGGCATCATGCCCATATATCTCCCACGCGGGAACATAATAAGCCTTTTGCTCGGGAACCACGAAGCTATGAAGTGGATTCACCTGGCCTTTCATAACATCCTCGGCGATAACTCCCCTGTCTATGCCATGAGCAACTGCTTGTCTTACCCGAACATCTTTTAAATGCTCGTTTGTATTGTTGAAAGCTATATGCTCCCAAACCGTCCCCGCCTCTATGCTCACCACAGTGTTTGGCACCGCTTCCAGTTGTTCAAGCAAATCCACATCGGGAGGAGGATAGACAAAATCCACCTCACCCGTCTTGAACTGGGCCAGCTGTGTCGTGGTTTCAGGAATATATTTGAATGTTACGCTGTCTAAGTAAGCATGCTCTCCCCAATAATTCTCGTTTCTAACTAAGGTAATTGAGTCGCCCGCCCTCCACTCTTTGAACTTAAAGGGTCCAGCCGAAAACGGTATTTCTTGGTTCATTACCGCGTTGAAATCCTTACCTTCGAGAGCGTGTTTAGGCAATATAAAATACGAGCCGCTAAAAAGGTCTTTCCATGGCGCGTATGGCTCCGTAAAAACAATTTTTACGGTTTTGTCATCTGGGGTCTCTATCTTTTCAATCTTGTCATAGCCAGTTTGCGTGATGATTTTCCAATCTTCATTCATGATGGTTTCCCAGGTGAACTTGACATCCTCTGAAGTAATTGGCGTTTTGTCGCTCCAATTGGCCTCATCTTTAATTTTGTAAGTAACGGTGAAGGGATTTTCGGTTACCGTGCCATCCTCAAAAGAAGGAACCTTCTCGGCAAGCTGTGGGCCATAAGTCAAATCAGGTTTTATTTCAAGCAAGCCCTGAAGCACCGGACGAATGACAACCGCGGTTGCCATCATATCTCCGCCCTCGATAAATGGATTTAAAATATCCGGCTCCTGATCGTAGCCAATTACCAACGAACCACCCTTAATCGGCCCTTCAACCTTTGGCTTTTCTTTAACAACCTCTTTATCTTTCGGAGCGCAACCCGCTATCATTGCAACCGCAAGAACAAAAGTTAGAAATAGAAAAGGAATAAATTTAAATTTTCTCAATTTTTTGCCCCTGTTTTTTTAAAATACTCGACGATTTCTTAATCTTATCGATTATATTTTTTCGACCAATTTTAGAAATTTCTTCACTTTTTATATATAAAAATTAAAAAATGCCTTTTAAATCTTACGATTTAAAAGGCATTTCTACTTCTTTCATGTCTACGGTTTTCTTAAGGAATAAAAACTTAAAACAAAAATACCAAAATTAATGAGGTAACTATAAAAACAATCGCCAATCCAACGGTGATTCGATCAAGATTTTTTTCAATCATGGTGCTTCCCGAGAAAGTACTCGCACCACCCCCAAATGAAGCAGAAAGTCCCGTTCCTCGCCCCGAATGCAAAAGAACGGCTCCGATTAAACCGATTGAAACAAAAATGTGAATTCCAACAATAAACCAATACAATTTAAACTCTCCTTTATCTTAATATGAAAATAATATAACACGATAATACCTGGAAGACAAGTTAACAAAAATTAACATACTATTATCCTTATTTTTTTTACACCTTTTAAACTCCAATCACTTTACACTTTAAGTCCTTTTGAATAATATGTTTTTAGTTAAAATATTTTTCTTAAAGTGTGTACTAAGTAAAATTTTATAGAAAATTTCAGTAGGGGTAAAAATGTTGCACCGATTGAGAGTGATTGTGGAAGCCGCCTTTTATTCGTTGTTAATTTTTCGCGTCTTAAGCGGTTTTTTGGAGTCAATATTCATTCCTAAAAACGTATTTTTTTATGCTGGGATTTTATTAACTCACTATGCAACTATCCTTGTCTGTGGATTTTGGACAGGATTATATATTAAGGTAGATGGATGGTTATATAGCATTGCCGCTTTCGGTCTCTTTTATATCTTTCGCCAAATTTTTAACGTCTATTATCCTCTGCCCCTTTCAACAGCAATAAAAATACTGATGCTGGTGCCCCTCCTCGCTCTGTTGCTCATAGGCGCGACATACGGAGAAATCACGGCGGAGCGAAGAAATGAAAACAATAAAGACGATGACAAAGCAGAAAATATAACTAATTCTTAAAATTTACCGTGTCTGCCATGTCTACCAATTCTCAAAACGCAGCAGATTTTAACGCCAAAGTTACCAGTCTTTTAACAAAATTACTTGAGAAAAACCTTGAATCTTCTTGTAAAACTTTGAATCAGCAGTAACCAGCAGACACCTTTGCACCAACGCAAGAGCCGCATAAGCAGCATCATAAATGGTTATATTCTTTTGATAAGCAAACTCAACTGCTTTTTTCAGAAGAGTTTCCGATGAAGCTGCAAGCTCTATCCCCATCTTTTGCAAGCTTAAGAGAGCAAGCTCCGTGTCTTTTTGATCAAAATTCGGATTATATCTTAAGGCATTAACTAATTCATAAACAATAAGATCCGGCGCTGTAAGCGCGCATTCCCTTTTAAGATAAAGTTCTTGTAATCTAAGCGCTTTTTCGAAGTCATCCTCATCTGCTTGAGAAAACCATTTAACCGCCACCGATGCATCGATTACATACAGCGCATTGGTCATCGTATCTCTCGCCACTTCCGAATTTCAGCAACACCATTCCATTTACCGGCTTTTTTACGCAATTTGTCTTGAATTTCCATTGCCTCTCTTATGTTTTGCACACGTTTTTTTTCGGCCGTTTTTTGTTTACATGCTTCCCAATAGGCCTGAACCGCTTTTCTTATAAACTCGCTACGATTTAAATGTTCCTCTTTTGCGGTTTTGTCTATCTCTCGTAAAAAATTATCAGGTAAAGTTATATTTATCTTCAACATTTATTTTCCCTCCAACTAAAACCATACTTTTTATACCCACTAATGTCAATATTTAATCCCTACTGAAGGAGGTATAATTTATGAAGCCCATGTGGAATCCAACAAAGTCATTGCCTGGTACCTGATACAGGGCTGTGCCAGGTCTGACGACGAATGACCTGCCCGCCAGTGTCTGGCTCAGGCAGGCGGGAGTGAAGCAATCTCATAAGCACACAGCTAACAATAATTCTATAGCATCGAGATCACTTCGGGTTGCTGCGCTTCTTCATAATGACCAGGAGATATTATCGCGAGCGAGGTTTGCTGAGTGTAGCGATCTCATAGTGCCTGGTAATTCAAGATTGCTTCGCCGTGCCTGTCGGCAGACAGAAACCATCGTCAGCAAAGCAGTGTTTAGAGAATCGGGGGGAATTTTTAAAAGATTCGCGACAATATCAAGAATATCATTTATCCAGAGGATGATCTCGGATACCGATCTGACGACTTTGGATTATAAATAACGCTCTATTTCACCCTTTAACACAACCTCAAAATTCTTAAGCACCTGGTGGTGACTCTGTGGTAAAAAAAGCTTAAGCTCCCGTTTGAAATCAATCTTTTCAACATTGAGCACTTTCAGAATCTTTCTTTTTAACTCATGGCCCTCTCTGTAATATCCTGGCACTGGGATACGGCTGCGCAAGATGAAGTAGAGATCAAAAAAATCCCTAGGTTTTTTTCGGGTAAGAAGGGCTTGAATTTTTTCCATTACCAGAAGTTCCTCTGGAAGCTGAAGTACTACATAGGGAGGAAGAAAATCGCTGTTAATAAGCGTCCCACCCCCTTCAACTGAGTTTTTCCTTCTTAAAGAAATTTCTAATTGAATATTAATTACGTAGTCCGAGAAACGGAAGTTAATAATGGAAAGATATCCACCACTTGTCTTTTTAGACTCTAAAATTTCAACCATTATTCCTTCCCGCTCAATCTCCAAAAGAACATTTTCTATAAATTGCTCTATTAAAGATAGAGAAATCCCGAATCCCGAAAAATCTAAATCTTCTGAAAAGCGGGGACTTTGATAGATAATCCTTAAAGCCGTCCCACCTTTAAACAGAATTCTTCCTGATTGTTTTTGTCGGTATAAATAAGACAAGAATAAGTGCTGACAATATTCGCGTGCTATATTAAGTTCACTTGTCTGGTGTTTTGTCGCAAGCTTTTTGACGGTGTCAGAAGTAATCATAACAATCCTTTTATCAATTTCATTAGACTTTGTCTTCTAAAAATCTCAGCGTAGTCAATTATTTTCTTCTTATTGAGGCTTTTAATCACAAGCCTTTCGTTTAGTATCTTCTTCTTTAAATCAACAAAGTATAGATAGTCCACAAGTGCTTTTTCTGGCTCAGCAATGAAAATGGTCACATCCTCAATCTTTTTAGGTTCATATCCTAAAAAGACAGCTTTTTTAATTTTGTAATATCTGTAAACCTTATTTAAAGCTTCGAATTCGCGTGTTGGTTTGGTGGTAGCAGAGGTAATTGTATAAACAGTCTCAGGAATTAAATGATAGTAGGAAAGCGCATATTCAAAAGAAATATAAGAAGGTTGATATAGCTTATTAGCAATGTGAAATTCTGAAGGGGTACGAAATGCCAAACAATAAACACTATTTTTAAGACGGATAAAGAGACCTTTTTTTGTATAATATTTCAGGAAGTTATAAGCCATCTTGCTGGGCACGTTTAAAATTCTCTTAAACTCAAGAGGTGTAAATATTAAAAGATCATTATCAATTATTTTTTTTTGCACTTCTAATGGATTCATTTTTGTTAAAATTTTCTACAAAAGTGAAATGACATATTTATTATTTTACGCGTCCTTTACAAAAAGTCAAATTTTTACATGACGCGAAAGAACTTTTGTACAGAAGCAGCTATGCATAGAGATAATCTAGTAGTAAGCCCTTATTTGTACCTACTCACCAATACGAGACTGTTGAACAATACATAAATGTCATCGCCTGCCTACCGCTTGCTTCCCTGCCTACCAACAGGCAGAAATCCATACTTATTTTTCAGATACAATAAGAGCGATTCCTGAGGCGAGAACCATCGTCAATAAAGCCGTATTGATAGATGGCATGTTCCTGTAAATGGCGGTGAGAAAATCCATCTGAAATGCCAGATAAAAAATCATATACGCAATCAAACTATATTTAAAGATGTAGTTTGAAAGATTTTCACTTAGAAAAGTCAATTTTTTTGAGCCGAATTCCATTGTAATTTTTATCCCTTCATAGGAGCCTATCGACAAGAAAAGAATTCCCAAAAAAAGAAAAAAATAAGACGCGCCGAACGGCAACATCTTTTCGACCGAAACGGGAAATCCCAAAATACTGGCGAAAACATCCGTAAATCCGATATATAAGATACACAATAATAATCCCGATACAGCAAGCTTTTTTCTTGCCCTTACAGACATCTTCTCAATAAAAACAGCAGCTCTGCCCTTCTCGGCCTTTTCCTCCCCTGCCTGCCGAGAGGCACGGTCATCTTCATCTTCCTGCAGTAAAATCACAGAAAGCAAAGCGATTAAAAGAGCTGAGCTGAGCGAGATAATCGGCGTAAGTATGCCAAGCCCCTCAACTTGCTTCCACACCAAAAAAGCTCCAAAGATGCTCAAAAATAAAATCCATAGAAACTCATTGCTTGATAAACTTTCGACCTCGTTATGCTTTCCCATAATCAAATCCTTTTTTTTGAAATCGTCAGATCGGCCTGGTACAGGCCTGTATCAGGTATCCGACTTTCATAAATGATACACTTTAACAACAACCAGTTCAATAACATTTGTTCAGAAGACAATCTCGGATCTTAATCTGACGACATTGGATTAATTACTATTAAAGTCTCAAGACCGTTGGAACAGACCTTTCAAAATCGCAACATCTTCATCCTTAATCTCCTTAAAAAAGAACAACAATCCAATGTAAACAACAGCGGCAAAAAGATAAAGAAAAATTAATTTAATGCCGGATGCAGGAATTATAAAAATTAAAGAAACAAGTAGAGATGCAACTAATATTTTCAAAAATGATTGAAAGCTAACCAAGGTCTTAAATTTTTTCCATACCAGCCCCGTCCCAAAAAGAAACCCAAGAAAACATGTTGAAGTTGTTGCCCAAGCCGCCCCGTTTAATTCATGTTTAGGAATCCATGCCTTGCATAAAATAATATCGATTATGATTAAGCCAGAGAGCAAGATGATAGCTTCTTTAGCGTCATCTTTTGCCATTAGGATATAAATGACAGCTAAAATAAGGGAGAAAAAAACATACCCAAAAACTAAAATTGCCAGAGGCGCGCCTGCGGCTCTATACTCCGAAGAATAAATTAGAGATACAAGATTGGCAGATGTAAGAGATACGGCTAAAGCGAGAGGCAACAAAAACATAAAAAGAAATCTAAACGCCTCGCTGATATATCCTTTGGTTTGGGCAACCCTTCCTCCAGAAATTGAGTTGGTTATGGCTGGGAAAAGAGCCATTGAAAGAGCCGCAAAAAGGAAGTAAACAGCTTTAGCAAGATTACCTGCAGAAACATAAAAACCCACCTGAGCTTGTTCGTGAAGCATTCCTTTAACAAACCACAAATCTATGTTAGAAAGCAGACTAAAGAAAAGCATGATCGCGGTAAAAGGGGCTATCATTTTAAAAAGGTTGGATGGTTTTAGATTCTCAACTTTATCCTCAATAAAATCCTTCTTATTTTCAATAAGATCTCCCCTCCCTGCAAATTTCTTAAAATAATATAAACCAGCTAAAAACCCACAAACAGAAGCCATTATATTACCGATTAATGCTCCTTTTATAGAAAATCCCAGCAAAACAAGCCCTACAGTAAACACGAGTTTCCCAGAAGAATAACTAATTGTGACGATAGCTTGCTCTTTGTAAAATCTTAAACCATTGAGCAAAGCCGAATAAATAAGATAAAAACCAACTATGGGGATATCAATAATTGCAATTTTAAAATAAAAGCTTACTTTAGGATCTTTAAAAACCCTAGAAAGGAAGGGAGAAAACAGAAAAGCTAAAATAAAAACGGCCAATGCTATTAAAAGCTGAAGAAAAACAAACCTTTTCTCAACCAACTTTTCTAAAATTGGAAATTCCGCCAGCTTTTTTGTAGCAGTTCCTGAAACCCCGCTAAG
>DSBK01000014.1 GCA_011046085.1 Actinomycetota bacterium | reverse complement strand
TGCGGAAGAAGCATCGTTTGTATGAAGCGTTGAGAGTACGAGGTGACCGGTCAAGGCGGATTCGATTGCGATTAGCGCGGTCTCCCTATCTCTTATCTCCCCAACCATGATTATGTCGGGATCATTTCGCAAAATTGACCTTAGCCCGCCGGCGAAGGTGAGCCCCGCCTTCGGATTTATTTGCGTTTGGCTAACTCCGTCCAACCTATACTCAACGGGATCTTCGACGGTGATTATATTTTTCTCCGGCGAGTTTAAAACATTTAGAGTCGCGTAAAGAGTTGTAGATTTACCGCTTCCCGTCGGGCCTGTAACCAGGATCATCCCATACGGCTTGGTGAAGGAAGATTTGAATCGCTCGAGTGTTTTGGGTAAAAATCCGAGCTCTCCAAGCTCTATCAACACATTTTCCCTCTTGAGCAACCGAAGGACAATTTTTTCCCCATAGACGGTTGGAAGAGAGGCCACTCGAAAGTCGATTGGGTTTTTCCGCACGGACAAGCCAAATCTCCCATCTTGAGGTTTGCGGTGCTCGGCAATATCCATGCCAGCCATAATCTTTAGTCTCGACAGTACCGGACCTTGCGTGCGTTTAGGGGAACGCATAACCTCGTGAAGAACCCCGTCAATTCTAAATCTTACTCGAAAATCATCATCTTCTGGTTCTATGTGTATATCGCTGGCTCTGTCGGCTACCGCCTTGAGAATAACCGATTGAACAAACTTTACAATCGGCGCCTCTTGGGCCCCGGCCGCTTCTGTTAGAGTCTCTATCTTCCTCTCTTTTTCTGTAACAGCACTCTCAACATACTCATCAACAACCCTATCCATCCTGCAAAACCGCTCTATGGCAACCAAAAGATCCGATTCTATGACAACGACGGATTTTATCTCATACCCAGTGACAATTCTAAGGTCATCGACAGCAAATATGTTTGCAGGGTCAGCCATAGCCACAATCAACTTATCCAGTTCAAATTTAATCGGTAGCACCATATAACGACGCGCCATCTCTTCAGAAACAGCCGCGCATGCATTCGGGTCAATCTTGAAATGAGCCAAATCCACAAACGGAAGATTCATTTGTTCTGCAAGAACACGGGCTATATTAACTTCGGAAACAAAACCACTCTCAACCAAAGCCCTGGTTAACGACTTACCGTCCTCACAGCAGCTTATCGCTTCCTTAAGCTGCTCCTCGCTTATGAGCCCCGAATCTAATAGTATTTTTCCCAACCTTTTAGTGGACTTTGCCATAAAATTTCACCTTTAGAAATTCTCTAAAGCCAGAACATCTTTTATTGCTCGCCGCATTACCTCAAGCGGTGGATTTAAATTAGTCCAAATTTCAAATGCAGCCGCGCCCTGATGTAAAAGCATACTTAACCCACCCATTGTTTTAACCCCAATTTTCTTTGCAGCCGCAAGAAGGGGGGTCTCCAGTGGCTTATAAATTAAATCACATATAAAATGCTTGTTGGATATCAGTTCGACAGGAAAAGGATATGCTTCCTCTGACATCCCTATGGGAGTCGCGTTGATAATAAGCTCAGCGGAGGAAAAGATTGACTCCAAATCATCCTGAAAATCAAAGACCTTTACCTCACAAGGAAAATTGTTTCTAAGTAAAAAATGAAGCTCCTCCGCTCTTGCCCGAGTGCGATTCAAGAGTTTTAGCTCATTTACTCCTGACAGCGCCAAGGTAACTGCGATTGAACGCGCGGCCCCGCCAGCGCCAACTATTAAAACGTTCTTGTCTTTTGGATTATAGCCGCCATCTTGAACAAGGGCGGTCAAAAAACCTCTTCCGTCAGTATTGTATCCAATTATCTTATCATCTCTTATGTGGAGCGTGTTAACAGCTCCAACAATTTGAGCGTATGATGAAACTTCATCTAAGGAAGAAAAAACTTTCTCTTTGTAAGGCATGGTCACATTGGCGCCAACAAAATTTTTAATCGCACAAAGGCCATTTAACGCATCTTCTAGATGCTTAGATTCTACCGTTAAGGCGAGGTAGCACCAATTTAAACCAAGGTGCGCGAAAGCAGCATTTTGAATAGTTGGAGAAAGAGTGTGCTCCAACGGATATCCTATTATTCCAACAAGCTTTGTGTTCCCATCAATTCTTAACATCGGCTGCCTTTTTATTTTTCTTTTCGAATCCGCTTTAAAATTATACGCTCCAATTTTCTCAAAAATTTTGTATAAAACAAGTCGCAGTCACTTAAAGGCACTACAAGTATGGTAAACAACCCCGTTCGGTTCCCCCCGAACACATCAGTAAACACCTGATCCCCAATAACAGCCGTTTGATTCTTGTTTGTTTTTAAAAGTTTCATCCCTTGCTCAAAAGCCCTTTTTTTCGGTTTTACGGCTCTGGCAATAAGCGGCAATCCCAACTCTTCCGCAATCTCAGAAACTCTTGATTTCCAATTGTTTGAAACTATGCAAACCTTGAATCCCTTTTTGGATAAATTTAAGAACCAATACCTTAAATCTTCTGAGACTTCGTCCTCATCTCTGGGTATTATCGTGTTATCAAGATCAATCAACAAACCCCTTATCCCGTTTCCTTTTAGCAAATCGAAATCGATATCAAAAATTGAATCATAATATCTGTCGGGATAAAACTTCTCTATAAATTCAAAATTCGCCAACCTAAATGCCCCTTCAAAATTCAGTTTATAGTCTATGATTTATGGTTAATAGTTTATATTTAATAGTTCTTTGTTCATAGATTTTATTGATAAACTATGACTTATAACTATAAAGAACAATTTTTTTAGGTTTTTTCCTAATTCCCAGCTTCTAATTCCTCACCTTTCTTCTTAAAATTGAATTTTTAACCAATTTCACCTCAACTGGAATATCTACTGCATAATTGGCATGAGCTACATCCAATCTCTCGCCATTTTTGACATTCCGCATCGATAAAAGCTTAAAGTTTGATGTCCCCCCGGGACCAAAAACCTCTATCTCCTCTCCAACAGAGATACGATTTCGTACAGCAACCCTTATAAATTTTTCTTTCTCTTTATATTCGCTCACTACCCCCACAAAATCATAAACTTTTTCGTAATCAGATGAATAAGCTAATTCTGTTTCCCCTTGTTTGAAAAGAGGAGCTTCTTTCATAAAAAAACCCGTTGTGTATTTTCTATGGCTCACTTTCTTTAGTTCATCAATCCACTCATCCCGAAAGATAAACTCACTGGGATTAGCACAGTAGCTATCTATTACTTGTCTATACACATTAGTAACTACAGCAACATAGTAAAGACTCTTCATTCTTCCTTCTATCTTTAAACTATCAATACCCCCCAAAATTAAATCAGGGATATGCCTTGCAAGACATAAATCCTTTGAATTAAAAAAATATGTCCCACGTTCATCCTCTAAAACAAGATGATATTCACCTGGCCTTTGCTCTTCCACCAGAAAATAACGCCACCGACAACTATGCGCGCAGTCACCTTGGTTAGCCTCTCTGTTGACTAAATATTTGCTCATTAAACACCGCCCCGAGTATGCTATACACATCGCGCCATGAACAAATACCTCAGCTTCTATATCGGCACTTTGAACAATCTGCTTAATCTCAAAAAAAGACAACTCTCTGGCCAAAGTTACCCTTTTTGCCCCCATTTCTTTCCAAAACCGAACAGCTGCGACATTTGTCACATTTGCCTGCGTGCTTATATGTACAGGAACCCCCGGAATTATCTCCCTTGCCACAGAGAAAACACCCGTATCGGCAACAATTATAGCATCAACTCCCACTTCAGATAAGTTAAGGAGGTAGTCTTTCAAACCTTTTAAGTCTTCATTACGGGCAAAAATATTAACTGTTACGTAAACCTTAACTCCGTTTGCATGAGCAAAACTTACACCTTCTTTAATTTCGGAGATGGTAAAGTTATCAGCAGCTTGGCGCAAACTGTATTGTTTTCCCCCTATATATACAGCATCGGCGCCATACAAAATTGCAAACCGAAGTTTTTCAAGGTTCCCGGCAGGAGCAAGCAACTCGGGCCGTTTGATTTCATTACACCGCATAAGAATCACTGTCCGTTTTTAGCGTCTTTTTTTGCCTTTATGAATTCATCATAAGAGTTTGTAAAGGTATGGGAACCATCGGAACCTGTCAATACATAGTATAGGTAATCCACCGATGCGGGATTTAAAGCAGCTCTTATGGAAGTCAAACCGGGATTACAGATTGGACCCGGCGGGAGACCGCGATAAATGTAAGTATTATAAGGAGAATCGATCTTTAAGTCCTCGTTAGAAAGATGTTGTTTTCTTTCAGGCAACACATACTGAACAGTAGCACACATCTGTAAGGACATGCCCTTCTTGAGGCGATTATATATAACCGCCGCCACCACTTCTCTCTCTGCTGGAATGCTAACCTCTTTTTCGATTAAAGATGCTATAGTAATAATCTCGTGAATTGACATGCCCTTTTCCTTAGCATAACCGAAGTCAAACTTACCGATTTCTTCATCAAATTGGTCGAGCATGATTCGCAAAACTTCTTCAGCAGTTTTTTCTTCCAAAAAACTATACGTTTTAGGAAAAAGATACCCTTCCAGAGATCCGGCTTGATTATCCTTGAGAAAATAATAATTTAGAGCTCCTAAACCCCTTATGTCCAAAGCCAATCTCTTAAATTCTCCCCCATTGATGGGTGTATTTTTATCAAGCCGTTCAGCTATTTGTTCTACCGTGAAACCTTCTGGGATAACTATTTTATAAATCTTTTTTTTGCGCGGTCCCTCGGCAAGAATTTTGACAACCTCTCCATATTTCATATTTTCGCTAAAGATATAATTGCCCGGCTTAAAACGACTTCCTAAACCACTAGATTTTGCGTACAAATCAAAATAAAAAGCATTAGAAATAACGTTTTTATCCACTAAAATCTTTCCGATTTCAGCTATTCCTAAACCGGGGGTAATTTCCACCGAAACACTTGTTTTTACGGTGTTATCTTCTTTCGAGGCAACTGGTTTTAAGTTTTTAAGGCCAATATATCCCCTGCACCCAATAAAAATAAGTAGAACAACTATGGAAATGATTATATGAATGGGTTTTAGTTGTCTCTTTTTCTTCTTTTTTAAATGCTTTCGTGCTCTGCAAGTTATCAGAATTATCTTCCTTTCTTTTGAACGCTATCCAAATAACTTTGTAAAATAAGAGCGGCAGCGACCTTATCCACTAATTTTTTCTTTTTGTTATGGCTAAGATTTGCAGAAGCAAGAGATCTTTCTGCTAAAACAGTTGTTAGTCTCTCGTCCCACTCTAAAACTGGAATATTCAAATTATCACGAAGTTTCGCAATGTAATCAATAACCAATTGCGCTTGAGGGCCAACAGTTCCATTTAAACTATAAGGAATGCCTACAATCACTTCATTCACATTATGATCTTCTATTAATTTTCTTAAGGTTTTTACTTCATCATCAAAATTACTGCGATAAATCGTGGTAAACGGTTGCGCAGTTACGCAAAGAGCATCAGAAAGAGCAACTCCTGTGCGCCTTGAACCAACATCTAACCCAATCTTTCTCATAAATGAAGGCCTCATCTCGAATGGGAATCATTTGTTATTTTTTAACATATCATATTCTTTTTGAACATATTTTACTGCTTCCATGAGGGCTTCTTTAAGTTTGTCGGGATTTTTTCCACCAGCTTGCGCCATTTCGGGCTTACCTCCACCGCCGCCGCTCACGATTGGAGCAATTTTTTTAAGGATAGCGCCAGCGCTAAATCCTGACTTAACCAAACCGGCTGAAACGGCTGAAATAAGCAGGGCCTTGCCTTCTGATGATGCTCCTAAAACTATGATTCCCTCTCCTATCCCCTCCCTCAGCATATCAATAAACGATCTCAAAACGATCATATCCTCGGCATCAACTTCTCCCGTTATCATCTTTAAATCACCAATCTGATGAGCCGAAGAAATTAAATCCTTGACTTTGATCTTTGCTATTTTTGATTGTAAATTTTCTATCGTTTTTTCGTTCTTTTTAAGCGTGGACATAAGATTCTTCACTTTTTTAACGACTTCAGAGCTTTTAACCTTAAGCAAATCAACAAGCTTCTTCAATTGCTCTTCTTCTTTAGCCACATAATTTAGCGCCTCATAAGACGTAAGCGCTTCGATTCTCCGAGTATTGGCAGCGACGCTTCCCTCGCTAACAATTTTAAATAGGCCCATTTCACCGGTTCGGCCAACGTGTGTGCCGCCGCATAGTTCTTTGCTAAAATCACCAACTTCTAAAACACGAACAAATTTCCCATATTTCTCCCCAAATAAAGCGGTAGCTCCCTGTTCTCGTGCAAAATCAAACGAGGTCACATAAGTTTTTACAGACTCGTTTTCCATAATCTTCTCATTTACCAACCTCTCAATTCTTTGAAGTGAATCCGAGGTTATCGATTCAAAGTGCGTAAAATCAAACCTTAATCGGTCACTGCCGACATAGGAACCTGCTTGTTTAACGTGATTCCCCAAAGTTTTACGTAGCGCCCAGTGGAGAATGTGTGTCGCGGTATGATTTCGGGATATATCTTTGCGTCTCTTTGCATCCACCGTTGCCTTAGACTTCTGGGAAGCTTCTACAACCCCTTCTTCAACGACCCCTTTATGAATAAACATCTCGGGAATCAGCATAAAAACCTTGTTCACTTTAACCTTGCCAGTTGATGTTTCAATTAAGCCTTCGTCCCCAACTTGACCACCCCGTTCCGCATAAAAAGGTGTCTGATCTAGAATTATCTCAATTTCATCACCCTTTTGTGCGCGTGGAACGGCCACATTTCCTCTTATAATTGACTGAATGTTTGCTTCTTCTGTATTCTTGGAATACCCAATAAATTTGGTTTTTCCAAATTGATCAAAAACTTCGGTATATACCTCTGCGGCAATCTCAAATCGTGCTTCTCCACGTGCGGATCGAGCTTTTTTCCTCTGTTTTCTCATAAGCTCATCGAAGCTTTCTTGGTTAATTTCTAACCCGTTTTCTTCCGCAATTTCGCGAGTCAACTCCAAAGGAAAGCCATAGGTATCGTAAAGTTGAAAAACCGAGTTTCCATCGACACAAGAAGACCCTTTCCCCTTTTCTCTTTCAATAACCGCATCTAAAATATTCAAACCCTGTTTTAATGTAGCCGAAAATCTCTCTTCCTCATTTTCCAAAATACGATATATGTATTCATCGTTATCTTTCAAATCAACGTAAGTATCCTTCATGATACTTATAACGATGGCGGAGATATCCGTTAAAAACCGTTTTTCTATGCCAATTAACCGCCCATGCCGAACCGCCCTTCTAATGAGCCGTCGTAGAACATATCCTCTCCCTTCGTTTGAAGGCAAAATGCCGTCACCCACAAGAAGGGTCATCGCGCGCGCGTGGTCAGCAATAATTTTTAAAGATGTATCGATGATTTTATCATCCCCATAGTTAATCTTCCCAATCTCGGCAATTTTATCGATAATGGGTTTAATTAAATCTGTTTCAAAGTTTGTTGGGACTTTTTGAAGAATGGATGCCGCGCGTTCTAAGCCAAGGCCTGTATCAACATTTTTTTTCGGTAGGGGGTGGAGAATACCATTATCGTCCCTGTTAAACTGCATAAAAACTAGATTCCAAACTTCAAGAAATCTGTCGCAATCACATCCAACCGAACAATTCGGCTTACCGCAGCCTTCTTCTTCGCCAAAGTCATACAATATTTCCGAGCATGGTCCGCAAGGGCCAGTGGGTCCGGCTGACCAAAAATTATCCTCTTCGCCCATTATGACAATACGCTCTTTGGGAATTCCAACGTCTTTATGCCAGATATCAAAAGCCTCATCATCTTCTTTATAGACCGTTATCCATAATTTTGACTTGTCGAACCCCAAATCTTTCGTCAAAAACTCCCACGACCAAGGAATAATCTCTTTTTTATAATAGTCTCCGAAAGAAAAATTTCCCAGCATCTCAAAAAAAGTTAGATGCCGAGCCGTGTGCCCCACATTTTCAATATCTGTGGTTCTAACACACTTCTGAACTGTGGCAGCACGGGTATATGTCGGCTTTATCTCACCTTGAAAAATCGGTTTAAACTGAACCATTCCAGCAGTAGTTAATAAAAGTGTCGGGTCATCGGGAGCCAAGGATGAACTTGGTAAAACAACATGCCCTTTCTTTTCGAAAAAAGAAAGGAACTTCTTTCTAATTTCTGAACTCCTCATCTATGCAAATCACTCCATATCAATTTCTTGAAATTGTACCGCATTTACATCTTCTGTTATGTTCCTTGTTGGCTTCGCTTCTCAAGATAATAATAGAATATGCCTTTCCCGACAGCCGTTATCGGTATTGCCAAAAGAACTCCAAATATTCCCAGAAGGGTTCCGCCCACAATCATCGCAAACATCACAACCATTGGATGTAAATCAACATGTTTACCCATTACTTTTGGTGCAATAAATAAACCCTCAACCTGCTGAACTACCACCATTACAGCCACCACCCATAAAGCTGTCGTGGGAGATTTAAAAAACGCAACAAGAACCGCCAGCACTCCTCCCACTATGGGACCCAAATAAGGGATAATATCGAGAAGTCCGATAATTAAACCAAGTATAAAGGCATAATCCACGCCTAAAACCAACAGGGCCAACCAGCTTAAAGTGCCAACAGTCAACATTAACAAAAGATGTCCCTTGATAAAACCCCTTAATATGACGTCTATTTTACGCAATACCAATTTAGTTTCATCGCGATATTTACCTGGTACCAAACCAATAAACGTATTTTTAATTTCGTTCAAGTCTTTTAATATATAAAAAGAAATTATAAGAGCAAATAAAGGTGTAATAACGGCATTTATCGCAAATGAAAAAATATTTATTGTATAAGTCGGCAAATTTGAGGCCGTTTTAACCAACGCATCTGTAATCTGATTGACAGAGTTTTCGATAAGATCAACGGCCGCAGGAGGAATATGCAAAGCTTCATATTGGCTTTGGTAATCTTCAATCAAGCGCTCGATGGTTATAAAATAAACTGGCAGATGAGCGAGCAAGCTTTTCGCTTGAGTAACTACTATCGGAACTATGATAACCAAAATCAAACCAATTATGAGCAGAAGAAGAAGATATGCCATCAAAATTGATAATAAGCGCGGCATGCCTTTTTTTTGAAAGTAATCGACTGCGGGTCTCAGGAGATAAACAACTATAAATGCATATAAAAAAAGACACAGCGATCCTCTAATCTTAAATAAGAAAAGCGAAATACCCAAAATGAGCACCGTTAAACCGATGATCGACCAGACAACAATGCCTAATTTTTTATACTTATCAACGATGGTTTCGTTTTCTTTGTCCAATAATTCCCCTCAGTGAAATAGATGAAAAGAAGTTTTAAAAAATAAATTTAAACTATGTAATCAGGGGTTTCTTCCTCTTTAAAAGATTCCTGATCAATCAACTGAAATTTCTCTTCAAGCTCTTCTTCCTTCTTCCAAGCGGCTTCCTTTCCTGCTTCTATCGCTTCAAATAGTCGGGCTTTATATTTTTGAACATACGGTTTGGCTATTTCAACTGTTTCTGACAATTTTTCTTTAAAAATTTCTCTCGCAATGGGACTAAGTGTTAAAATGAGCCCGAATCCAGCCAAGACACCCAACCCAAACACGGCAGACGAGCCTTTTTTTCTGCTCATTTTATCTGTTTTCTCCCTTCACCAACGTATTTAAAATCTTTTTTGCCCCTGCAGACACACCTGCCAATTTAATTAACGGCGATGACATTGCCTCCTGTAAAACCCTGACAACCACATTGAATTTATTGCTGATATCTCTTACAGACCTAGCAACCTCGTCAAACGCGGAAAGACTCTCATTCGTCTTGTCCACCGTAATCTGCAGACTTAAAATGATAGGCATAATTTCTTTGTGAATATCTTCAATTAAAACATTTACATTGCTCAATGTTTTTGAAAGCCGCAAAAAGAACATGATTATTCCCATCGAAATAACAATAACTGCCAGCGTCAAAACAACATACAAAACATTTAACCAGTTCATTTTATCCCCCATCAAAATTTAACAAAAGTTTATCATATCGCAAAATCAAATTCTAGCTCGCAAAATCAATTATTCCGCCGCCTAAAACCTTTTCTCCATCATAAAAAACTATGGACTGTCCTGGAGCAATGGCCCTCTGTCTTTTATTGAATTTAACAATTACTTTATCGTCATCAATGGGAGAAATCTTTGCCAACGAAGGACTCATGTTGTATCTAATTTGAGCTTCAACTTTAATTTCCTTATCCAAAAAATCAAAGGGAATGAAATTCAAATTTGAGGCGGTCAGCTCCAATTTTAACAAATCGTCCTCTTCCCCCACGACTACAATGTTGTTATCCTTGATTAAACCAACAACATATAGCGGTTTTTCATTTGATATCCCCAGACCTTTTCGCTGACCTATTGTATAAAAAGGTAACCCCTTGTGTCTTCCCAACACCTTGCCTTTCTTGTCAACAATATCCCCAGGCATTATAAACTCATCAAATTTTTCCGCCAGAAATATTCGATAATCATCGTCGGGGATGAAGCAAATTTCCTGACTTTCGGATTCGAGTTCAATCAAGGATTTTTCCTTAGCAATTTTGAGAACTTCACTCTTAATCATATTCCCTAACGGAGTTTTTAAATAACTAAGTTGACCTTGACTCAACGACCAAAGTAAATATGATTGATCTTTTGTCCTGTCTTTCCCCTTGTAAAGCAGATAGCGTTCGCCCTTGGGATCATACTCAGCTTTAGTATAGTGACCTGTTGCTAAATAAGTCGCCCCTTCATCAAGAGCTTTATCGAGCAAAACGCCCATTTTAATAAATTTGTTACAAGCAACACAGGGATTAGGCGTTCTGCCTGCTAAATATTCACTACAAAACGGGTCAATCACTTTCTCCTTAAATATAGATGTATAATCAACAACATAATGAGGAATATTTAAAATATCACACACGCGTCTGGCGTTGTTTAGGTGGCTTAAATCAGAAAAAAGAACCATAGTAATGCCGAATACCTCATATCCTTCATCTATAAGCAATACAGCCGCAACAGCGCTGTCAACGCCTCCACTCATGGCAACAGCAACTCTTTCTTTCTCCAAAAAATCACCTCATATTGGTTGGGAGTCGTTTGTCGGGAGTTGATAGCTTTGAGATTGCTTCGTCACTATCGTTCCTCGCCTGCCTGCCGGTAGGCACGGCAAT
>DSBK01000025.1 GCA_011046085.1 Actinomycetota bacterium | reverse complement strand
CGGGAACGGCCCGAGCCGAGAGCTCTCACGGATAAAAATGTTCCCTCGCGCGCTGATTCGCACTCGAGAACAATCCGTTCGAGCAGGCAGCCCTGCGGGCTGCAGCTCAACTCGGGCCGGTTAAGGATATTACAAAAAACTTGTTGCTAATTTTGCAATTTATTCTTAAAATACTAACAAGCGGCGCCACGAAGGCTTCGATCATCTAGTAATCTTTACAAATAGAATAATTAACGTTAATGAAACCATGAAGGTTTAAAACTGTTAAGAATAACAGAGAGCTTCGTGGTTTTTTGTTTTTTTGGAATAAAACTCGAAGTGTTCCAGATATTTTTAAAAAATTTAAATTTTTAAGGAGGATTGAATGAAAAGAAACAAAATTTTGGTATTTTTACTGTCTTTATTAGTTGTACTTGGTCTTGTTTTTGGTGTTGCCGGGTGCAAAAAGAAGACGGAGGAGGCCAGCACAAAAAATGAGGTTGAGAGCAGTGCAAAAACGGATGTTGAGGAAAAGAACACCAAAAAGATTAAGGTTATTGTGACGACGTCTTTGATAGAAAACATAGTTAAGGAGATTGGTGGGGATAATTTCGATGTTACCGTTATGATTCCCCCGGGTGGATGTCCGGGTCACTTTGATATAAAACCTGAAGATATTAAGGCGGTGGCTTCGGGAAGTTTATTTTTAAAGCATGGTTGGGAAACATGGGCGGAAAATTTAATTAAATCTGCCAATAATCCAAATCTAAAAGTTGAAACGATTGCGATTAAGGGGAACTGGATGGTCCCAACCTTTCAAATTGAAGCCGTGGACAAGATAGCCGCCGTTTTATCTGGGGTCGATAAGGAAAATTCGGATTCTTACCACGAGAAGGCGGCATCTTATAAAAAGAAAGTAGGAAAGGTCGCGGCGGATGCCAAAAAAAGATGTGAGGATAACAAATTATCTGAGATAAGCGTGATTTGCGCGCAAATGCAGGAAGGTTTCGTCAAATGGTTGGGCTTTAATGTGGTAGCTACATACGGGCGTCCCGATGAGCTGACACCCGAGATCATAAAGGATCTTGTCGATAAATGTAATGATAACAATGTAAAACTTGTAATCGATAACCTTCAAAGTGGGGCTAACGTCGGTCTTCAAGTTGCCCAAGATGTTGGCGCAAACCATATAATTTTGTCTAACTTCCCAGGCGCGATTGAGGGAGCAAACGATTACGAGGGGAATTTGAATCACAATTTAGGCGAGGTTTTATCAAATGTCCAATAAGCCTCAAAAGGCTATTGTTATAAAAAACGCTGTTGTTAGTTATAGGGCTGACGTGGTTTTACACCATGTCAGCCTGGAAGTTGGAGAGGGAGAGTTTGTCGGTATAGCCGGCCCCAACGGGGCCGGTAAAACCACGCTTTTAACGTTGATAAATGGATTGGCTGAGCTGGTAGAGGGAAGCGTTTGTATATTCGGTCATGAGCGTTTTTCTCGAGGTGGGTTTATTCCGAGAAAACTGATTGGTTATGTGCCTCAAAATACTGCGGTTGATCCCAAAATGCCAATTCATGTACACGAAGTTGTGTTGGGAGGCAGATACGGCCGTTTAGGTTTACTTAAAAGGCCCGGCAAGAAGGACTTTGAGAAAGCGGAAGAAGCGATGGAAATGGTTGGGATTTACATGTTAAGGAAAAGACCCATCGGATGTCTTTCGGGTGGCGAGAGGCAGAAAGTTTTAATTGCTCGAGCCATCGCTCAGGAACCAAAAATAATGCTTCTGGATGAGCCAACCTCCTCTTTAGATTATAGGGCGCAGGGAGAAATTTTAAATTTAATAAGAAAAATTCACGATAAATATTTGCTCACAACCCTTTTGGTGACACACGATTTATCCGCGCTCCCCAGAGTTTGTGACCGCATTCTTTTAATGAAGAGCGGAAAGGTAGTTTTTGATGACCACAGAGACAAGGCTTTAGATAATGATTCCTTAAGTCGTGTCTACAATACGCCGATTAGTGTGGCGGGCTTGATGGCAGAGCAATTATTCTTTTCAAAAGAGGGCGAATCGTCATTTTTGATATCTTAAGTTATGATTTTATGAAAAACGCGATATTGGCCGCGGCTTTTGCGGGTATAAGCTGTTCTTTGCTTGGTGTGTTTGTTGTGACCATGAAAATTTCTTTCATAGGGGTGTGCATGTCGCATGCCGCCTTTGCAGGCGCGATTTTGGGAGTTTTGTTAAGTGTTAATCCAATTTTAATGGCATTTTTATTTTGTGCCATAAGCGCCGCGATAATAGGGCCCCTATCTGACAGAGGAGAGTTATTCCCCGATGCTTCGCTTGGTATAATATTTTCTCTCATGCTTGGTTTGGCCTTTCTCTTTATGGGGCTTCTTTCTGGACCAAAGACTCAAGCTTTGGGGCTTATTTGGGGGAGCATTCTTACGGTGACCAAAAACAACGTTTGGCTCTTGTTTGGTTTAACAATGCTTGTGATTTTAGCCATTGTAAGTTTTTACAAAGAAATTCAGGCAGTTATATTCGATAGGGAGCTTGCTTTAGCTGCTGGCGTTTCGGCAACCGCGATAATCTATGGATTGTATTTTTTAACGGGAGCCACAATTACGGCTTCGTTTAGCATCGTTGGCGGCTTACTGATTTTTAGTCTAATAATAAATCCCGCCGCCGCCGCGTATCAGTTAACCTATAGTTTGAAGAAGATGTTTTTGCTCTCAGCTTTATTTGGAGTGTTTTCCGGTTGGGCGGGCCTTGCCATTTCTTATCTTTTTAATTTACCAAGTGGCGCGTCAATAATCATAATTTCATCCCTTATCTTTGCCGCCGCTGCCATTTATTCTCCAAAAAGAAGAAAAAGCTGTTGTTGCAACAAAACAGGGGAGGAATAGTTATGGATAGATTCCATTTTTTCGAGGAGCAAGCCAAGTGGTGGGATGATGTGATAGGTAGTGTTGAGGACGAAAAGATTTCCATGCTCTTTGAAAATATGAGCATATTTAAAGGCGATAAAATTGTTGATATTGGCGCCGGGACCGGCTTGCTGATCCCCTATCTATCGAAAGCTGTTGGCTCCAATGGCGCTGTTTACGCGCTCGATTTTTCCCCGGCCATGTTGAGAGAGGCAAAAAATAAATTTGGTCACCTCAGAAATGTCGGCTTCATTTGTGCGGACGTTATGGAGATGCCCTTACCTTGTCTCGTCAATATGGCAATTTGCAATGGGTGTTTTCCTCACTTCCTCGACAAAATCGGTGCGCTTAGAGCCATCTTTGACGCGTTGTTACCGGGAGGCGCTTTGGTAATATCTCATCTTTCAAACAAGGACGAGATAAATCAAAAACATCTTGAGATTGGTGGAGAGATAGCAAAAGATTTAATACCTAATCTTTCGGAACTGGAAGCCATGTTAAGGCGGGTTAATTTTGAACCAGTTGTTATGTTCGATGAGGATGTGTATTTTGCTAAAGCAGCTAAATCCTAATCGAGCAAGGTTTTGTTTGAAAAAATAACTTAAGAAGTTAAAGGGGGTGGGAAATAACCTTTTATCACGAAAATAAGATAATATAACTAAAACACACACTACGTGAGAAATCTCAGAAGATTTCGCAAATAAAATTGATTGGAGGTATTATTTATGCACATTCCAGATGGTTTTCTAGACGTGAAAACCCTGGCGGCAACGGCCGCGATGTCTGCCGCAGCAGTTGGGTATGGCCTTAAAAAGGCAAATGAGGAACTTGGAGACAAACAGGTGCCGCTTCTTGGGGTGACCGCCGCATTTATCTTTGCGGCGCAGATGCTGAATTTTCCCGTGGCTGGTGGTACTTCGGGACACTTTTTGGGAGCCTTTCTGGCGGCGGTGTTACTGGGGCCGTGGCTTTCGTGCCTTACGATAGCGGTGGTTCTATTTATTCAAATGTTAATATTTGCCGACGGGGGGTTGCTCGCCTTGGGCGCGAATGTGTTTAACATGGGTGTAATCGGAGGAATTTTAATTTATTATATTTTTATGGTCATAAAATCTTCTTTGCCGAAAAGCCGATTCGGATTTCTAAGCGCCGTTGCGGTGAGTTCATGGCTGTCGGTCGTTATTGCTTCTGCGGCTTGCGCCTTGGAGCTTGCTTTATCCGGCACCTCGCCGCTTAACGTGGCGCTCCCGGCAATGGCGGGGGTCCATATCCTAATCGGCATCGGGGAAGCGATAATAACGACGGTGGTCGTCGGCGTCGTTTTAAATGTCCGGCCGGATCTCGTGAAAACCTACGATTCGGAAGGTATTTCTGGGACTAAAACAGCGGGAGGTGTTGTTGGTGGACAATAACATGAAAAAATTTGTTTTTGCCGCTTTAGTTGTGTCTTTTGTTCTTGCGATACTTCTTTCGCCATTTGCGTCTTCTTCGCCGGATGGTCTTGAGAAGGTTGCCGAAGACAAGGGTTTTCTCTCAAAGGCTGAGGGAGCGGAAGTTTGGGAAAGTTCACCCATTCCCGACTATGCGATGCCCGGCTTGGGCGAAGGAGCTGCCGCCACGGGAGCGGCGGGATTAGCAGGTGTTGCCATCACTTTTGCTTTTGGCTATGGTTTGGCCAAACTTTTGAAGAAAAAAGAGGTAGCTTAATATCTAATGAAGCATTTTTTTATCGACAAATATAGCGAAGTTAAAAGTCCCATAAGAAACCTTGACGCGAGAGCAAAAATTATTACTTTCTTTTCTTTGATTTTGCTCTGTGTAACCACGCCTCCAAAGGCCCTTTTGGCCTTTGGAGGTTACTATTTAATTCTTGCCATAATGTTAGTTATCTCAAAAGTACCCCTTTCTTTCATTTTAAAAAGGGTCGTTATAGCCATTCCCTTTATATTAATGGTTGCCGCCTTCATCCCGTTTATTGGAGCGGATGTGGGAGGAAGTTATAATCTTTGGGGGATAACACTTTATCAAAGAGGGCTTCTCATCCTTTTCAACGTAACCGTAAAAGCGCTATTCGGAGTGGCGGCGCTAACGCTTCTCGTCTCAACCACACCTTTTGATGAGCTTATGGAGGGATTAAAAAAGTTGGGCGTCCCCAAGGTGTTTATAACGATTGCCTCTTTCATGTATAGATATATATTTGTTGTGGTTGATGAAACTATGCGGATGAAAAGGGCGCGTGATTCAAGAAACTTTGAGGGTAGATGGATATGGCAAGCAAGCGCCGTAGGACATATGGTGGCAACCCTTTTTTTGAGGAGCTACGAAAGAGGCGAGCGAGTTTATTCGGCCATGCTTTCTCGTGGATATGATGGGGAAGTGAAGAGTTTAAGCGAGCACCCAATCACTCGCAAAGATATTATATTTACATTATTTATCATCTCAACGGCAGTTCTGTTGAATCTCTCTTATGCGTTGATAAAATTATTTATTGGAGGTTAAATTGCACCACAACAAGGCGGTTGAAATAAAAAATCTTCATTACAAATACCCTGACGGAACGAGTGCTTTAAATGGTGTCGATGTCGTCATCGAACATGGGGAAACGGTCGCCTTGCTTGGGCCAAATGGCGCCGGTAAATCTACATTTATTCTTCATTTAAATGGAATATTAAGAGGAAATGGCGAGGTTAAGATATTGGGTCTTCCGATAAATGGTCGTACCTTAAAAGAAATAAGAAGAAGGGTTGGACTCGTGTTTCAAGACCCCGATGATCAGCTTTTTTGTCCAAACGTCTTTGAAGATGTAGCCTTTGGGCCAATTAATATGGGTTTATCCAAGGAGGAAATTGTAACGAAGGTAAATAAAGCTCTGGCCTCGGTAGAGATGGAAGGATTTGAAAAACGTCCGGCTCATCATCTAAGTTTCGGCCAAAAAAAGCGCGTCGCGATTGCTTCCGTCCTTTCAATGGAGCCGGATATGCTTGTTTTGGATGAACCAACCAGCAACTTGGACCCAAGAGGCAAAGGCAAGATAATTGAGATACTTGGCTCACTTCCTGTAACCAAAGTGGTTATAACTCACAATTTGGATGAAGCCACAAAACTCTGCAAAAGGGCTATCGTCATGGACGAAGGAAAAATTGTCGCAGATGACGCAATAGAAAAAATATTATCTAATGAATCAATGCTAAAAAACCACGGACTTTTTTAAGCTCCAATCTTCAAAGAGTTTCCTCTAAAACCCGCTTCATAATTTATCTAGTGTTTGTGCGCATGTTCACCGGTGTGCTCGTGGGCGTGGGGCTTTTTCTCGTGTTTGGCTAGGTCTTTGTGCTCGTGCTCATGAGCATGGGTTGTTGCTGAATGGATGTGCTCGTGGCTGTGTTGCGCCTCTTCGTGTTCATGTTCGTGAACATGTTTTGTCTCGGGATGGGTATGTTCGTGGACATGTTTCTCTTCACACATTTTACTGCCTCCTTTAAAACAGAATAACTTTACAAATATATCTTATAACATCCCCAAATAACGTGCAAAATTTTTAATTCGAAAAGTCTCCCTCTGATATGCGTTGTTTTTAATTTCAAATCTTGAATCTTTTGACTAATTTATAAATCTATTCCCCGATAACTTTTACCAAAACTCGTTTACGGCGTCGTCCGTCGAATTCACCATAGAAGATTTGTTCCCAAGGACCTAGGTCAAGCTCTCCATTTGTGACGGCGGTGATCACCTCCCGTCCCATGAAGGTTCGCTTGAGGTGGGCATCCCCATTGTCCTCGCCGGTTAAATTATGCTTATAGCGGGAGATGGGTTCATGGGGTGCGAGCTGTTCCAGCCAATCTTCGAAGTCTTGATGAAGACCGCTTTCGTCATCGTTTATAAAGACGCTTGCGGTGATGTGCATGGCATTGACCAGACAGAGGCCTTCGTTAATACCGCTTTTTTGCACCAACTCCTCAACTTGCGGAGTGATGTTAATAAACTCTCTTCTTTTTGATGTGTTAAACCACAGGTATTCAGTTAAATGTTTCACTTTGTCGCATCTCCTTTTAAAAGTTTTCTTAGGTAAATATTATCGATGTTCATATGTGGTCTGTAAATCCACTATAATGGTTTTATAAAATGATTTCGGGAATTTTTGCCTGGGTTGCCGCGCACGCGGCGGAGGAGACAGCTTAAGAAGAAAATTCTTTGATATTAAGATTAATTTTGGGTTTTGGATGTAAAAAGATATCACAACATAAGCAAAGGAGCTAGGGGGATGAAACGAAAGATACTGATTACAGTTGGGGTGTTGGCAGGAATTCTTGTAATGGGATTCGGCATTCTTTATCTGGCAATTATGCGTCCTGCTTTCAAAGAGCAAGAGAGGGTCAGGAATATGCCCATTAACGAAGTTGATCTTTCTAAGGTTATGGATGGAAGTTACAGAGGGGATTTCAGCTATGCTAATTTCACCTACGAAGCGGAAGTATCGGTTAAAAATCACGAGATTGAAAACATAAAAATCCTAAAAAATAGAGAAGACGAATATGCAAAAAGAGCCGAAGGTGTAGTTCAGAAAGTCCGGAAATCTCAATCTTTGGATGTCGATACTGTTACCGGCGCCACCACAACCAGTAAAGCGCTCCTCAAAGCGATGGAGAATGCCTTAAATAAAGGTGTTTTATAATAACTCGAAGAGTTTATCGAAGCATTGTTTGTGATTTTAACAATCTTATAAAAATTGATACTTTCTTGACAAAAAAATTTTTGGTAAGATAAACTCGCTTTTAATTTAATGCAAACTGGCAGATTGCCAGATACCCAATATGGGCCAGCCAGATACTGGTCTGTATCAGATATCTGGCTGGCCTGACGATAAATTATAGATTACAAATTAAGTTATGTGGCGCATTCGTCTAGTGGCCTAGGACACCGCCCTCTCAAGGCGGAGATCACGGGTTCGAAACCCGTATGCGCCACCAAATATTTTGAAGGAAAATTTCTTTTCAGGATACATTTCAATTATCTAATCCACAAAGGATTCTGGTTTTAATTATCAGCAATTTCGGGAAATTTTTGGGGGAAGAATTTGTCTTGTCTCGAAATTTAATTGTATATTATGGGAGTCTGTATATTGATAAGTTAGGCCCCATGAAAGATGTGCCAATGACAAGACGAAACATATATAAACATTCCATCGAGCTTAAGCAATTAAAGATAAAAAATACCGAACGGAATGAATTTGCAAGAAAACTTGAAGAAATACTTTATCGCGACTACGAGGTAGAAGACATAACAGATGGAAGAAAAATTGTTATTGTAAGACCGGGCGGGAAACAAGCATGGGGGAAAATGCGAAAAAAAGACTTTTACGTCTTCATTTACAATCCATCAGAGTAAAGTCTTTGGCAAATAACCCATAAACAAATACTTGAGGATTTGAAAGATAAAGCAAAAGAAGATAAAGTGGATACAATTAAAATTCTTGAAGCATTTGAAAGAGTTTATAATGGTGAAGAACCTGATGATATTTTAAAATCACTTGCTTTGAACAATCCGGCAGGAGAAAACCCAGAAGCCCTTTTGAAGGCACATAAGTGGATTTGGGGACAGAAGATGTTAATTATCCAACGGGTCAAGGAAGAACCATGTCATGGACAGACTTGAAAGAACTATTAGAATCCCTGACGAGCGGATAATCTCTTAGAAAGCAGACTTAACTTACTGATAGGAGATGAAATGACATGAAATACAAAGAGGTGAAAGAGAATCACTCATTGCCCTTAATGGTCATGGAGAGTTCCGAATACTCGCCGAACCAGTGTGTTTTCCGAAATGACGAACTCGGTGTTTGGCTTTACCATGCCAATTGCATTGAGTTCATGGATATGCTCAACAGCAAGTATCCTGAAGGAAAGTTCGATATGATCTTTGCAGACCCGCCATACTTTCTGTCGAATGGCGGTATTACATGTCATGCAGGAAAAATGGTTAAAGTCGATAAAGGTCAATGGGACAAATCGAATGGCCCTGAAATGAACCATGAGTTCAACATTGCTTGGCTTTCGAGATGCCAAAAAATATTAAAGCCAAATGGAACCATTTGGGTATCTGGAACGCACCATGTAATTCATTCTGTTGGCTATGCTATGCAACAACTTGGAATGAAAATTCTGAACGACATTACTTGGGAAAAGCCTAATCCACCTCCTAATTTGTCTTGCCGTTACTTCACTCATTCAACGGAAACAATAATCTGGGCGGCTAAAAACGAAAAATCAAAGCATTGTTTTAATTACGATAAGATGCGCGAGATCAATGATAGCAAACAGATGAAAACTGTCTGGTCTTTCACGGCTCCCAACGGAGAGGAAAAGGGATTCGGAAAACATCCCACCCAAAAACCAGTCGCCTTATTGGAAAGAATCATCTTGGCATCAACAAACGAAGGTGATTTGATCCTTGATCCTTTTTCAGGCAGTTCCACTACTGGTATAGCCGCAATAAATACTCATCGGAAGTTTGTGGGAACGGAACTTGGGTCCGAATTTATCAATCTGTCTATTGCCCGATTAAAGCATGCGATAGGCATCCGGCAATCAACCCTAAATTTCGCACGCTAAAGGGGAATTACAGTGGAAAGAGAAGACGCAATCAGAAAACTGAAAGAATTGGAAGGCAAGGACTTGGTAGCACTTGCAAGCCGATATGATGTCACTGTTTGGAAAGGCGACAAAAAGAACAAGGGATGGGCAGGGCATGTGCTTGAACGGTATTTGGGGCTTCCAATAAATTCGGCTCAGTCGCCAAATTTCGGTTCGTGGGAGCTTAAGATCGTTCCTCTTAAAAGACTTGCAAACAGGAATATTGTAGTCAAAGAAACAATGGCCATTACCATGATTGACCCCTACAATGTCGGGAATACGCCTTTTGAACAGAGCCACTTGCTTGCTAAACTTAAAAAGGCAGTTGTATGTGCTCGCCTGTTTGAGTCCCAAAACGAAGCCAGGTCAGTCTTGGTGCGCGTCTCAGCATTTGATCTTAATGACAAAGTCATCTATGAGCAAGTAAAGAGAGATTATGAAGAAACGAGAAATTGCATTTTAACAAAAGGATTTGAACATCTCACAGGCGCAATGGGAGTATTGGTTCAACCAAGAACCAAGGGGGCTGGCCACGGAAGCATCAGCAGGGCTTTCTATGCACGAACTCAATTTGTCGCAAAAATACTTGGAATCGAAAAGGTCTAACAAGGTGCTCCACCTGACCGTGTACCGCTACGCGGGCCGCGTCGGGTAAAAGCTTGGTCGTTGGGCATCATTCTCATTCGACAAGGAGTGCTGAAATGCCTCAAAACAAGACACTATGTGCCAAGATATCTAGAAGAGAGAGCATCTTCGCTTTCTTCTATTTCGTTCTTTGCATGGCATATTTGTTTGCCACGCTCGAAAACGAGGTCTTTCATTGGGTGTCACTGGTTGTTCTTCCTCTTGGTTTCATATTTGTGTATCAGAGGGCGACTATTACTAAATCTAACTTTGCCTCTACTCTAGCCTCAGTTGGTATTGCGAAGTCGAGAATACATAATGGGCTTGGGTTAGCCATTATAATGGGCTTGGGGATCAGTTTGCTGCAGGTTGGGATGTCCGAATCTGCCACAAAAATAGTAAGCGTATTTTTCTCGGGTAAGTTCGTGGTGCTTATGCCGCTCGCTTTTTTTCTGATGCTTGTGACTGCCGGCTTCACAGAAGAGTTCTTTTTTCGCGGTGTTCTGCAGACGAGGTTTCAGGTTCTGCTGGGCTCCAACACGCTCGCAATAGTTCTTACTGCCGTCTGTTTTGGCCTTTATCATCTGCCATATGCGCTTCTTAGTCCAAACTGGCCGACAAACGGTAATTTCGCTGCCGCCCTCGCCTCTGCTCTGCTCCAAGGTGGCATCGGCGGTTTGATACTTGGCTGGTTGTACGTAAGATCGGAGGATAACCTTGTCGCCTGCGCGGTTGCCCATTCACTCATGAACACTTTGCCTATCATGACAATGATCCGATTTGGAGGGTAAAACTTCGTCCAACAAGTGTTTGCAGCCGACCGTTTCGCTTGCGGCAGGTTAGCTGGAGCGTTATGTAAGAGAAAGGGAGGAAGAAATGAAGGATGAAATTACCGTGCCGATTGGCATAAGACTCATCTCATATTTTTACATATTCGGAGCAGCCATTCTCATTGTGTGCATGTTCACTAACTATTCAGAGGTTGCGAACCATATGGTTGTGCGTCATGGATTCCCTGTAGAGTGGAAGCTGGTGGTTCTGCCAGCGATTGCCGCGCTTGCGATAGCCATAGCATACGGTTTGCACTCTCTATCCCGATGGGGGTACTATCTGACATTTGTGTACTTGTTGTACTTTGGTACTGTCAGTTTCTTTCTTGCAGGGCGAAAAGGTACTCAGCCTTTCTTGGGGAACTTCATCTGGTCTGTGTTTGTTATCCTTTATCTTCTCTGGAAGAGGCGGCTATTCTTCTTATCAAAAGTGACTGAGTAAAAATGTGCATAACAATGGGTTGTGCTTAACCTTGTGCTTCACCTCTGG
>DSBK01000020.1 GCA_011046085.1 Actinomycetota bacterium | reverse complement strand
TTTTTTTATTCAGCCCCTGCTTTTTCAAGAACCTTCTCCCACTTGTTCTGATGTAATTTTTTCAATCCTTGACGTAAGACGGGTTGACCATAGCCAAAAACTGGAGTTTAATGCCTTATATGCACCTTATCGCAAGCCCAACTGAGCTTGAAATCTGTAAATTAAAAGAAGATAAAAAATTGTCTGAAACATTTTGCTTTTTAACCACGGGTTTTGGAATGCTTGAGAGCACGCTTTCCCTTGCAGAATTCCTGGAGAAACAAAAAATAGAGGGCGTAATACTCTTCGGTGTCGGCGGAGCATATACGGATACCGGGATTGATATTTTAGATGTCTGTATTGCTGAAAAAGAATTTCTTGGCGACTTCGGAGTCGCATTCGGCGATGAAATAAAATATTTTGAAAACAACCTCTTGAATAAAAAGCGTGATTTTGACCTAAAAAATGATTTTTTCAACGATATCAAAAATAAGTTTATTGCGCATAGGATACCATATAAAAGTGGAAATTTTGTAACCGTAAATTCCTGCACCGGCACACTAAAAAGAGGAATTTTTCTGCAAAACAAATTTAACGCAATTTGCGAAAACATGGAGGGCGCGGCCATAGCAAAGGTTTGTGAATTTTATTGTGTGCCTTTGGTTGAAATCAGGTGTGTGAGCAACATAGTTGAAAATCGTGACGAGTCAAAATGGAAAACTGAAGAGGCAATAAATAAAGGCTCAGAAATCCTAACAAAAATTTTACCTAAGGTGATTAAATGAATTCTCTTTCAATTGGCTTTTCAACCTGCCCCAACGATACTTTCATATTTTATGCTCTGATGAACAACAAAATGAAGTGCAAAATAAACTTTGCTGAAACATTGGAAGATGTCGAAACGCTCAATAAAATGGCTTTCGATTCCGAACTCGACGTCACCAAGCTGTCGTTTCAAGCCTTCGGCCATCTTCTCGATGACTACTTGCTACTTAGAAGCGGAAGCGCCTTGGGTAGAGGTTGCGGGCCATTGCTTGTTTCAAACAAAAAATATGAACCTGAAGAATTGATAAATAAGAAAATTGCCATCCCCGGTAAATATACAACCGCCGCTATGCTTCTCAAGCTTTATAACAATACCGTGTCTGCCGACAGGCAGGACTACAACAATTTGATTGAGATGAGCTTTGAAAAAATAATTCCCGCCATCAAAGATGGCATTGTTGACGCGGGCGTAATAATTCATGAAAGCAGATTCACTTATGAAAAAGAGGGTCTTAAAAAAATTGTTGACCTTGGGAATTGGTGGGAAAAAACAACCGGACTTTCTATCCCGCTCGGCGGAATTTTCGCTAAAAGAGGTTTAGGGGAAGAAACCATTAAAAAAATTGATACCTGCATAAGAAATAGCGTTGAATACGCTTTTTCTCACAGAGAAGAACTCATGGGATACATCAAAAAATATGCTCAAGAACTTTCAGATGACGTCATCAACCAACACATTGACCTTTATGTAAATCAATTTAGCATCGACCTCGGAGAGGAAGGAATCGAAGCAGTAAGATATTTGCTCAAAAAAGGATATAAAAAGGGCATATTTGAGAGTTATCGAGAAGATTTTGTTATTTATTGAAAAGTGCAGCCCCTGAGGCCATTTTTCACTTTACAATTTACAATTCCTTATACTTCATATTTCTATCAATACTGTTAATTTTTATAATTAAGTCCGATTTCTGTAACCGCCATTGCCCCTTCTTAAAATCTAGGAGGTTATTTTTTAAATTTCTCAACATACTCAGGGACTTCAATCATAGGCGGCCTCATAGTATCCCCAATCTCTCTAACTTCAAGATAAAAATTCTTGGGTTCGTGATGAATAAGTTTCATTGACTTGTTTATCTCTTGAAGCAAATACACTTTGTTCTTTTTCTCAAGCCACTCGATAACCACCTGTATAATAGCAAAGGACATCTTGCTCAACGCCGAGAGACTCTGATTTCTATGAACTCTTTTAATTAAATCAACCTGACCAAAGACCGATAAACCAAACTTTTCCAAAATATTTATCAATAATCCTATCTCGACACCGTATCCGGTATAAAAACCGACCCGTTCCAGCACTTCCCTTCTTCCAGCATATTCACCCGAAAGTGGCTGGACCAAACCGGACAACTCTGGAAAAAAGAGGTTGATGAGTGGCCGCGCGGTAAGCTCGGTTACCCTTCCACCACCGGTTTCGCGCAATGTATCTCCCACTTTAAGAGGGCGTCGATAGAACCCTTTTACATATTTTATCCTCGGGTATTTAAGCAAGGGCGCGACCAAACCATACACGAAGCTGGGAGTAATGTTTTTGATATCCGTATCTATCCAAACAATGATATCGCCATTCAAAGCATAAAGACTTTTCCAGAGCGCTTCACCCTTTCCTCTATTTATTCCCTGAGAGGGTAAAATCTCATTATCGATATAAACAGGGATTCCTAAATCACGGGCGATTTCTTGAGTTCCATCGGTTGAATTGCTATCTATCAAAGCAATCTCATCAAGAAGAGGATATTTATCGTAAAGCTCATCTTTAAGCGTTTTTAGTATCTCCCCGATAGTCTCGCCTTCATTCAATGTTGGCAAACCTAAACTTATGGTCAGTTTCCGCTTTTTTTTCAACTCCACCAAACTAGCAATGTCTGAAAATTCATCAGCATGAAATGTGTTTTCTGCAAACCATCTGTCAACAATTTCGGAAATATCTTCCTTTTTCGGATGAATCGTAACAGCGTTCTTCTCGGATTCAAATATTGGAACCTTTGAAGGAATTCCTGTCATCGCAATAATTACCGTGGCATCCAGCTTGGCCGCAATTTTTTGTGAAATTAGCCCTAGCGGCGATGTTTGCTTATCGGTTGTTGAGGCACCCATTAAAACAACATCATAGTCCTTTGCAAAACTTAAAACAGTTTCCACAGCATTCGGCGAAGAGATGGAAACAATCTCGATTTTGTTTAAAAAATCAGCATGTTTCCTAAGATAACTCTTTAAATTTTTCTCATCTTTTTTTGATTGCTCAGGGGCAGGGCTGGAAATATGTAAAATCGTTATGGAAGAATCAAATTTATCAGCTAAGGAGTTCGCAAGACTCAAAACAAGTTTGGCATGAGGTCCTCCCCGCAAAAGAACGAGTATCTTTTTAAATTCTTTACCTTTCCCGGGTTTTATAATTGCAACATCGCTCGATGTTTCCAAAACAATTTGCTCAAGATTTGTTCTTAAAAAACCTCTTCTTCCGTCAAATCTTCCGTCCCACTCAAAAAAAATCAAATTACACTTTTCTCTTTGAGCCACATCAACCACTTCCTGCCATGCCTTGCGAGAAACACCAACCAAAGTTTTCATCTCAACTTTTTCACATTCTCCTGTTTCGGCTAAGTCGTGAACGATTTTTCTAAACCTTCGCGCAGGAATTGCTCCATAACTTAAGGACACGTCCTCTGGTATTTCAACAACCCCCAAAGCAATTAATTTACCTTGTTTTTTTGATATTAATGATGCAGCAACTTTGATAATCTCTTTGCTCATCGTTTTTTTGGTCATTGGCAATAAAATTCTATTTTCTTTTCCGTGCACTTAGGCCTCCTTGATCGAAAAAGTTAAAAACTGAACTGACGGCTAACAACCAGATTGGTTCGCCTTACCCCCGCCGGCAAACAAGAATTTGCCTTCCGATAACTTGAAAAATTGTTTATTCGGCTATTATTCAACATTTTCTCAATCGGGAACTTTTTTACCAATCCCAGTTAAAAGGATGCCCGTTTGTATATGTTAGCTTCTTACCCCTAAAATAATTTTGGCAAAGCGCCTTTCCGTATCGTTTTATGTCCCCGGGATTGTTACAGACAAAAGGAACTTTCTCATTATTTATTTTTAAACAACAATGATACTCGTTTTCTCCTCGAGTCTTTTTCTCCTTGCAAATTAATATTTTATATTTTTCCCCATCCGAAACTATGCATTGATGGGCATAAATTTTCATCCTTCGTTCCTCCAAGATGACCCTGAAACAAAGTAAGGGGTCATTTAAATCCCTAAAAAAGAGTTAAATTGTCTTTTTCATACTCGATGCCTAAATGTTCATAAGCCTTTTCGGTGATAATGCGGCCCCTGGGGGTCCGCATCAAAAAACCGAGCTGGAGAAGATAGGGTTCATAGACATCTTCTATGGTATCTGATTCTTCCCCAACGGCGGTCGCGAGAGTATTTAATCCCACGGGTTTGCCTTTAAATTTATCGATTAAAGTCAATAAAATTTTTTGATCCAGTCTGTCCAGCCCTTTACTATCCACCTCAAAAAATGAAAGTGCTTCATTCGCCACGTTTTTGTTTATCACACCATCACATTTAACTTCAGCATAATCCCTTACCCTTTTAAGTAAACGATTGGCAACACGAGGCGTTCCTCTTGAACGTCTCGCTACTTCGTGAGCTCCCGCCGAGTCTATCTCAACCTTCAAAATTGAAGCAGACCGCCTTACAATATCTTCCAGTTCATCAACCATATAATAATCGAGCCGGGCCACTACTCCAAACCTATCTCTTAAAGGAGATGTGATTAGACCTGTTCGGGTAGTTGCTCCAACAAGAGTAAAACGGGGAACCCCCAACCTCAACGAGCGAGCGCTTGGACCCTTCCCTATGATTATGTCAAGCTCAAAATCCTCCATGGCCGGATAAAGAATCTCTTCAACGATTCTACTTAATCTGTGAATCTCATCTATGAACAATACGTCACCGACCTCTAGGTTAGTTAGAATCGCCGCCAGGTCTCCTGCCCTTTCTAAGGCAGGCCCGGAAGTAACTCTGATATTCACACCGAGTTCATTAGCAATTATTCCGGCAAGAGTGGTTTTTCCTAAACCGGGCGGGCCGGATAAAAGAACGTGATCTAACGGCTCACTACGATTTTTGGTTGCTGAAATATATACATTGAGATGCTCTTTAATTTTAACTTGCCCAATAAATTCAACCAATTTTCTTGGTCTCAAGCTTTTGTCATACTCAATATCTTCGAGCGTAAGCTCCGTAGATAAAATTCTCTCTTCCACAAACACAACTCCTATACAAAAGGGTCATTTTAATTACCAACTGCAACCTAATTTTTTGCCAATTTCTTTAATGATAATCTTATCATGTCCTCAGCGGAAAGGTCTTTTTTGTCCAGACAACCTTCCAAAGCTTTTGTCGCCTCTGTTATCGAATAACCCAAATTTGTTAAAGCATCTCTTGCCTCAATGTATGGTGAACCATCAACAGAAGCAGCAACCGTTTCGGAAAAATCGGGCAGTTTAAGCTTCTCTTTAAGTTCCAACACCAATCTTTGAGCTCCCTTCTTGCCTATCCCCGGTATAGCCGTTATCAAATCTATATCACCGGCAACAATCGCTTTCCTTAAAGAATCAATGGAAAGAGCGGAAAGGATAGATAGAGCAACTTTAGGACCAATCTTCGACACTGAGAGCAATTTTAAAAACATCTCTTTTTCTTCGAGTAAGTTAAAACCAAAGATTTGTAACGTATCCTCGCGCACATGAAGGTATGTATGCAAGCCCGCTTGTTTATCTTTATCCGGTAACTTCTGCAATGAGATATTCGAAACAAAAACTTCAAAACCTACTCCGTGAACATCGAGTATTATTTTGCTATCAGTTTTTTCTTTAATTTTTCCTTCAAGATATGCAATCATTTCTGGCTCCTTAGTTTCCAGCTTATTAGCTTCTTAGCTTCTTGATGATAAAGTTACATAGTCCCCATGTCTCTCTAATCCAGAGATTGCTTCGCCCCGGTGAAACATTGGGACTCGCAATGACCAGAGAGGGAGTAACCGCTACTTGCTTTCTTCTGCCCAACTGTCCGATAAGCCCTTAACCTGTACAGCTTACCCTTTACCTGGTACCCTTTACCCTTAATCTCTACTCCTCACTACCGACTAAATTCATCTTCCTAGAATGTGCGTGACAGATTGCTACAGCTAAGGCATCGGCGGCATCATCTGGCTTGGGACGCTCTGACATGGATAAAATAATCTTAACCATATCTTGAACTTGTGATTTATCGGCTCTTCCATATCCTACAACAGCTTGCTTTACTTGAAGTGGAGTATAATCCGAAACATCTAATTTTGATTTAGCTATTGCGAGCAAGGCCGCCCCCCGTGCCTGTCCAACCGCAAAAGCTGACCTTGCATTAGAATTGAAATAAAGTTGCTCTACCGCCGCTTGATGTGGATTATATTTTTCTATTATGTCTTCAATATCTTTAAATATTCTCTCAAGTCGAGAAGGCAATGGAAGATTGGCCTCAGTTCTTATGCATCCATAGCTTATTGGCTTCAGCTTATTCCCCTCACAATTGATAACTCCAAATCCGGTAACAGCTAAACCTGGGTCTAACCCTAGAATAATCACAAATAATCCTCATTTTTTTACATTTGATAACATCTTTTCAACAAATATTTATTAAATTTTATCACAAGGTTCCCAAGAAAAAACATTCTCTTAGAATAATTCCGACTTAAGATTCTTTTGCAATTTCGTTCATAACTTCATCTGAAATATCAAAATTTGAATAAACTTCTTGAATATCATCATGATCCTCGAGAGCATCTATGAGTCTTAAAACTTTTTTTGCATCCTCTTTTTTCAATTTAACAATATCCTTTGGCAACATTGTAATTGAGGCCGAGGAAAAATTGATACTCGCCTTCTCCAAAGCGTCACGAACCGCTTTTAAGTCAGTGGGATCAGTAATTATCTCAAAATAATTATCTTCGCTTTTCATATCCTCCGCGCCCGCATCAAGCACGATGGAAAACAAACTATCTTCGTCCACAGCATCATTTTTATCCACCAAAATTACACCTTTTTTATCAAACATCCACGCAACACAACCAGTTGTTCCCAAATTCCCATTATGTTTCGAAAAAATATTCCTAATATCGGAAGCAACCCTGTTGCGATTATCGGTCATGATATCCATCATAATAGCCACGCCCGCGGGGCCGTACCCTTCATAAATAATTTTTTCGTACGATTCCCCACCAAGTTCACCCGTTCCTTTTTTAATAGCTCTTTCTATATTAGCCGCGGGCATATTATAATCTTTCGCTTTCTGAACTGCTAAAACCAGTGCCCCGGTTAAGTCTCCTTTACCGCTCTCTTTGGCAGCAACAATTATTGCCCTGGTAAGCTTGCTGAATATTTTGCCCTTTTTTACATCCTCTTTAGCTTTCTTGTGTTTAATTGAATGCCATTTTGAATGTCCCGACATATATCTAATTCCCTCCCCTTTGAAGTTCACAAACATCTTAGCAAAAGTTTTAGAAATTATCCAAATACTTAAAAACAGCCATCAACCATCTGCCATTTGCCATATCATTTTTAGACGCCGTGCCCGCCAATGCCTGAGACGGCTTTGGGCGCTGGTAGGCGGGATGACTAACGACATAATAGGCGTAGGCAGGCGGGTAGAGGTGGATTGTTCAGGAAATAAGCCGAAGCTATTTTTCGTTTTTTGGTCTTTTAAAATCCAGGTGGGTTGCTTGTAGGCGATCCTCCAGAGGCGGGCAAGCATATGAGAGCGCCGACCGAGTAGGTGTCTGCCGACCAAGCAAGTATATATTGATTAAACCGGTGGTCTATAACACCAATAAAAACCCCGCCAAAAGCGGGGTTTTTTATGCTGAGAATTCTTTCTCTTCTTCATCGATCTTCATTTCATCTCCCTCAGCAACAAGAGTTGGCTCTGATTCATTGTTTATCGTATCCTTAGTAATTACACATTTAGATATGCATGGTCTTGAAGGAATCTCATACATTGAACCCAGAAGAACTCTCTCAATTACTGCTCTAAGCC
The DNA here is from genome assembly GCA_011046085.1 of Actinomycetota bacterium. Taxonomy (GTDB): domain Bacteria; phylum Actinomycetota; class Aquicultoria; order UBA3085; family Oleimmundimicrobiaceae; genus DSBK01. Next base: position 3,730 of record DSBK01000020.1, on the reverse strand, counting down.
CCCGGGCACCACTTGCTCTTTTAAGCGCTTTCTTAGCTAAGGCAAGGAGAGCGCCCTTTGTAAACACCAACTCAACTTCATCGTATGTAAAAATTTTCTTGTACTGTTTAACAAGAGCGTTCTTTGGCTCCGTAAGAATTCTAACCAAATCTTCCTTGTTTAAATTATTAACACTTGTCACAACGGGAAGCCGTCCGACAAACTCAGGAATTAATCCGTACTTGATTAAGTCCTCAGGCAATGTTTGCCCAAGAATCTCCTCTATCGTTTTTTCCCCCTTGCTTTTAATGTCGGCTCCGAATCCTATACCCTTCTTTCCAATTCTTGAGCCGATTACCTTATCCAAACCGTTAAAAGCTCCTCCGCAAATAAAAAGAATGTTCGTTGTATCAATTTGAATAAACTCTTGATGCGGATGTTTCCTTCCTCCTTGCGGGGGAACACTGGCGGTGGTACCCTCCAAAATTTTAAGCAATGCCTGTTGAACCCCTTCGCCAGAAACATCTCGTGTAATTGAAGGGTTTTCAGACTTACGGGCAATTTTATCAATTTCATCAATATAAACGATACCATTCTCCGCCTTCTTAACGTCAAAGTCTGCGGCTTGGATGAGTTTAAGCAAGATATTTTCCACATCTTCACCGACATATCCGGCCTCGGTTAAAGCTGTTGCATCAGCAATGGCAAAAGGAACATTTAATATTTTGGCGAGAGTTTGGGCGAGAAGAGTCTTCCCGCATCCCGTAGGACCAATGAGAAGAATATTGCTTTTTTGAAGTTCAATATCGTCTTCACTATTTTGCCCAAATTTAACTCTTTTGTAATGATTGTACACCGCCACCGAAAGAGATTTTTTAGCTTCTTCCTGCCCCACAACATACTCATTAAGAACATCGTAAATCTCTTTAGGTTTTGGCAAATCTTCGACGCTAATTTCAACTTTCGATTCAAGCTCTTCGTCGATGATTTCATTGCAAAGATCAATACATTCATCACAGATATAAACGCCAGGCCCTGCGATAAGTTTTCTTACTTGACGTTGGCTTTTACCACAAAATGAACATTTAAGTTGCTCGGGAGCATCTCCGAACTTTGCCATTAACTACTCCTCTTATTTTTCTTATGTTGCTGCACAACCTCATCAACTACACCATAATTCTTGGCTTCTAAAGCGGTCATTATAAAATCCCGGTCGGTGTCCTTCCTAATTTTCTCAATTTTTTGACCTGTATGCTTTGAAAGCATTTCATCTAATAATCGGCGATTTCTTAAAATTTCTTTAGCCTGAATATCAACATCAACGGCTTGACCGCTCGCGCCGCCGTGAGGTTGATGTATCAACACCCTTGAATTTGGTAAAGCAAATCTTTTGCCTTTTTCTCCAGCCGCAAGTAAAACTGCGCCACCACTTGCTGCTTGACCTAAGCAAATGGTTGAAACATCCGGCTTAACATACTGCATTGTGTCATAAATAGCCAATGTTGCGGTAATGAGCCCACCGGGGCTATTGATATAAAGATAGATATCTTTATCGGGATCCTCGGACTCCAGATGAAGCATCTGAGCAATAATGAGATTTGCGACATCATCATTAATTTCGCTACCCAAAAAGATTATTCTTTCATTCAGCAGGCGAGAGTAAATGTCATACGATCTCTCGCCGCGAGTGGTTTGTTCAACCACTATCGGAATCATGCCTGTCATCTTTTTTTACCTCACTTTTCTCATCTTTTTGTTTATCTATTTTTTTCTTACTTTCTGTCATTTCAATTAAACTTTCCATAGTTTTTCTCATTAAAATATCGGCTTCAATTCTGCTTACTACTCCTCTTTCCTCAAGATTTTTTTTAATCACCCTTTTGTCTTCATTCAGTTTTTGAGCAATAACTTCAATTTCTTTATCTAACTCATCTTCTTCCACTTTTATATTCTCTTCTTTTGCAATGGCCTCAAGAACAAGCTCATCCTTAGTTCTCTCTTTCGCTCCTTCACGAAATGAACTCTTCAATTCCTCAATGCTTGTTCCCGTGCCAGAGAAATAATCCTCTGGAGGTATCCCTCTGGCTTGAATGCTTAAAAGAAATTCATCAACCATTTCCGCTAAAGTTCTATCTATCATTATATCAGGAATTTCAACATTTACTTTTTTGCTTACTTCATCTAAAATTTCTCGTCTAAACTTCTCTTCCGCCTTGAATGTATTCATCTCTTCCAACCGTTTTCTTATGTCTTTTTTGTACTCATCCATGGTCTCAAATCCCCCAGCGATATTAGCAAACTCATCGTTTAATTCTGGTAAAATTTTTTGTTTGACTTCTTTAATGAGTACTTTATAATTCACGGACTTATCAGCAATTGCTGGATTCCTAAACTTGGGAGGAATATCAACAACAAACTTTTTAATTTCATCCTTGCAAGCGCCCAATATGTTTTTATCAAAATCGGGTACAATTATATTTGAACCAACCTCCAACAGATAGTCTTTGGCCGATCCGCCCTCAAAAGATTTTCCTTCTATCAAACCATCGAAGTCTATCAAGACGAAATCTCCTTTGGAGACGACCTTTCCCTCAGCAACCTCTAGGCTCGCGAATCTTTCTCTGGCCAACTCAATCTGCTGAGCTACCTCTTCCTCTGTTACTTTAACCTTATTTTTTTTTGCTTTTAACTTCTTGTAATTACCCAGCATTACCTTTGGTTTTACATCAACCTTAGCATGAAAATGAACTTTATCTTTTTTAGCTTCCTTGATGTCTATTTCTGGGACATCGATTGGTTTTATTCCCACATTCTCAACAGCTTGAACATAAGAAGAAGCTATTAATTCTTTCAACATTTCATCGACCACCGCATCCTCGCCAAAATGCGCGTCAATTACTTTCGAGGGAATCTTCCCTTTTCTAAATCCAGGTATGTTAACCTTCTTTGCGATGCTTTTATACGCTTTTTCAACAGATTTTTTTATTTCCTCTTGTGGAACCTCAACCTTCAAAAGCACCTTATTTTTTTCAAGTTCTTCAAATTCAACTTTCAAAAAATTACCTCCAGTCCTATTTTTTTATAAGTTATGGTGCGGGTGAGAGGACTTGAACCTCCACGCCTTACGGCACATGCTCCTAAGGCATGCGTGTCTGCCATTCCACCACACCCGCATATGTTTCTCTAAAATCAATTTGTCTAAAATAAAGTTACCTCTTGCCCTTTGACCTACAACCCCATGATGTTTTTTGATTCTTGGCAAGATAAACTTAAATTTTAAATCCCTTTAATGGTGGGCCGTACAGGATTCGAACCTGTGACCTTGGGATTAAGAGTCCCCTGCTCTACCAACTAAGCTAACGGCCCCTGATAGTCGAAAGTCTGTTAGTTGGGAGTTAGTAGTTAATTCTCTTCCTTTGTTCACCAAAAAACTACTCACTCCCAACTACTAACCAATCACTACTTCACCTTTAACCTTAAACTTTTAAATAAACTTGGCGCGCCTGGAGGAATTCGCCTGCCCGCCAATGCCTGCGCATCGTAGGCGCTGGCAGGCGGGAACCGCCCTCCCTCGCTTAGCTCTTCCTATGGGGCAGGCCCCCTAGGACGCTCGCAACGCTCGCTGTCACCCCCGAGCCTGGGGGAACTTTTCCCCCAAACCCCCTTGTCGGGGATTCAAACCCGGTTCACGATTTATGATTCTCTATAAACCATTTACCATTAACTGCTCTTTTGGCGCGCCTGGAGGGAT
>DSBK01000067.1 GCA_011046085.1 Actinomycetota bacterium | reverse complement strand
TGTGTAAAATTTTCCATCTTTCACGCTCTGTAAAATATATACATAATATACTGGCATCACACATCTTTCAGAATCACCCACCTGCCGCATCGGCCGCTCTAACCGACTGAGCTATAGGCCCACTGGCTTGCTTTGTAAGTTTAATGATCAGCTTACAGCAAATGCTTTTATATTTTAACAATAAAGGGAAATATATCAAATATTTTTTAAGTTTGTGGGTTTTTATTCGGCCAAAATTATCGTCCAGGCAACTTGCTTGTTCCCGCCAAAACTACCAATAGTAGCGCCTATTCCGATCCTGCTCCATCGTGAATTCATGTAAGTTTCGTAGGCGGTATCGTTTAAATTCTCCTGAACAACCATCGACTCTACTCCCCCGCCTGCCAACCCAAGATAAGTAATGTTGTTTACGCCCTTTATGTAGTTGTTAAGAATGGCTCCCCTTATAGCCACCTCGTTGCTCTTTTGTTGGGCTTGAGCTTCCAAGCTCCCGTCCGTAGAAACCTCGGAAGTGCCCTCGTATCTACGAAAATCGTTTATCAATTTAAGTATGCTTGCCCTAAAGGCACTCGCATCGAGCTCGGTGTCCGGTCTTTCCTCAACATGTGCGGGCTCGGTTTTTAGTATAAATATCTCTTTTTCGGGATCCCCTTTAGGGTCGGCGGGCCTTGCCATTGCCTCTTCCCACCAGTCATCTCCTGTAACTTCTGTAGTTTTCTTCGGTTTCTTTGGTCTTTCTTTCTTCTTCGCCTCTTCTTCTGAAACCTTGGTCAATTTCTCCCCCGTAATCACTCCAAAAAACTGCTTAAAATATGGGTTTGCCGTCAGGCGCCACGGCTTCAAAACCAACAATAAAACAGTTACCACAACTATCGCAACAAGGGCCTTTAACAGGCCTCTTTTCTTTTTTCCCGGGCCATCCAGCACGCTTTTTTCTTTTAATTTTTCCTTTTCCATCATTTGCCTCTTTTTAAAAGTTTCAACATTAGGTTACACTTTAGAAACCTCGCGGTCAACGTGCTCTTTCAGGGGATTTCAAAGACTCGTCTTTTCTGTTATCCTATAATTTATATAAAACACAGGAAGTGAGTAATTGTGTTAGAGATGACGGTGCATGCAGTAAATCTAGACGCTCTGACAAATCAGCCGGTGATAATCTTGAAGGATATGTTGGCCCATCGGTTTTTGCCGATCTGGATAGGACAATTTGAAGCGACGGCGATTTTGATGGAATTGCAAAACATAAAACCTCCTCGACCATTAACCCATGATTTATTGCACTCTTTCCTTAAAAAATTGGGGACCTCGGTCGAAAAAATTGCGATAACCGATCTTAAAGATGGGACTTTTTATGCAAGCATACTCATTCTAAAAAACGGAAGGAGTTTGGAGATTGATGCTCGCCCCAGCGATGCCATCGCGCTCGCGGTTAGAACGAATTCCCCCATTTTTGTCGCAGAAAAAGTGCTTCAAAAGGCCTCCGTCGTTGTAAGCGAGGCGGGGGAAGAGGAAGAGATTCAGAAATTCAAAATGTTTTTAGAAGATATTGACCCGGAGGATTTCAAAGGATAAGCTCCACCAATAAACTTAGTTATAACGCCAACGCTCAAGATCATCTCTTTGCTATTGTGGTCCGGTTTTTCCCTTCTCGTTTGGATTTATATAACGCCTCGTCAGCAGCTTTGATTAAGTCCTTTGTGCTTGAGAGTTTTTCAGAGTTTTGTGCAATCCCCAAGCTTATGGTTATATGTTGGTCCCTCTTTTTCGCACCAGAAAAGTGGTGAGCTTCCAGCAATTTTCTGATCTTCTCGGCGACAGCTAATGCGCCTTGCTCGTCGGTTTCTGGAAGAATAGCGGCAAATTCCTCGCCGCCGTATCTGGCTACGACATCGCTCTCACGGCAGCATCTGGCCAGAAGCCTCCCGACCTCCTTAAGCAATCCATCGCCTTTCGGATGACCGAAGTTGTCGTTGTATTCTTTAAAGTCGTCCAAATCGAGCATAATTAGAGCAAGCGGCCTTTTGTAACGCTTGGTCCGTCCAAGCTCGTTGCTCAAGCTCTTCCGGAAATATCTGTAATTGTACAGTCTGGTAAGGTCGTCCGTTAAGGCAAGCTTTTTGGTCATCTCGTATAGCATCGAGTTCTCAATGGCTAGCGCCATTTGGGTCGCGACCACAGATATCAGCTCAATGTCTTCCTTCGCCAAATCCTTTACGGTTTCCGTCAAAGTGCAGAACCCACCCACCAATCTGTTGTGGGCGCGAAGAGGGATGCACATAAAAGTATATTTCTCTTCGTCGCGTACGGGCTTGCATTTGACGCCAAAGGTTTCCAGCCACTCCCCCTTGTTTTCTTTCGCCCGGGAGAGAATCTCGTCCTGTATGTCTGCAGAAAATTCTCTTCCTGTCCGAAAAACAAAGTCATTGACGACGCTATCATAGACCATCAAGCTGTAGACGCTCAGCTTTAAAACCTTATTTAAAACATCTTTAATTATATGATCGACTTCCTTGATATCCAGCGTCGAGTGAATGATTTTAACCGTTCTGTATACATCTCAAGCTCGGATTGTTTCTTTATAAGCTCATTCTTTTTTATCTCCAGCTCGTCTAGCGCTTTCGCGAGATTTTCTTGTAGCTCCTTTTCTTTTTTGTTCATCTTCTCATCCTTTCAAGACACCCAGCGGCCTAAGTTTCACAACTTTCTTAGACAGCTTTGCGCCATCGCAGACATCCACCACCATGCTCACGTCCTTATAAGCCCCTGGCGCCTCCTCCGCTAGGAGCGAGGCATGCCCCGCCTCAATTATCAGTCCTTTTTCCGCAAGCTCCTTCTTTAACTGGTCTCCTCTTATCATTTTCTTTGCCTGAGAACGACTCATAAGCCTGCCCGCGCCATGACAAGTAGAGCTAAATGCTTCGTTCTCGGATTCAGCCATCCCTACAAGAACATAAGAGGCTCGAGCCATATCCCCTGGGATAATTACCGGTTGACCTATGTTGCGATAAGGAGAGTCTTTTGGTAAAAGATTGGGCCCGAAGGCCCTGGTGGCCCCCTTGCGGTGAACACACAAGCGCATTTCCTTTCCGTCAACAATGTGGTTTTCAAACTTTGCAAGATTGTGAGAAACATCGTACAAAAGACTCATGCCCAATTCTCGTGCGCTCTTTTTAAAGATGCATTCAAATGACCGCCTCGTCCAATACGTTAAAAATTGTCTATTTGCCATGGCATAATTAGCCGCACAGGCCATGGCCGCATAGTAGTCCTTGCCCTCAGAGGAAGAGACCGGGGCACAGGCAAGCTGCCTGTCTGGTAACTCCAAATCAAGTTTTTTTATAACCTTATTCATTACCTTAATATAGTCGGAACATATCTGGTGTCCCAGCCCCCGAGAACCGGAGTGTATCATGACCACAAGTTGCCCTTTAAATAATCCAAAGGCCTCTGCGACCCTATCATTATATATCCCAACAACCTCCTGAGCCTCGAGAAAGTGGTTGCCCGACCCAAGCGTTCCAAGTTGATCGTGTCCCCTCTCAAAAGCACGCTCACTCACCTTGCTCGGATCGGCTCCCGCCAAACACCCTTTTTCCTCAACGTGGAGGACGTCCTCGTCCCAGGCGTAGCCCCGTTTAAGCCCCCAGCTCATCCCCGTCAGTAAAAGCTCTTCCATTTCCCTGCGATTAAGCTTCGTTCTGCCGTGCCTTCCCACCCCTTTGGGGATATTTCTTGAAAGCTCGTGCATTAAATCTTTCAGTAGAGGCACAATCTGACGTGCTTCTAAATTTGTTTTCAACAGCCTTACGCCACAACTAATATCGAACCCCACACCCCCGGGAGAAACAGCTCCCCTCTTCACGTCGGTTGCGGCCACACCCCCTATCGGGAACCCATACCCCCAATGAATATCGGGCATTGCAAAAGAAGCCTTCACTATCCCCGGTAAAAAAGCGACGTTTATTACTTGTTCGAGGGCTTTGTCGGCTTCGACAAGTCGCAGCAATTTGTCATCCACATAAATAATTCCAGGGACAAGCATCCCTTGTTTGTGGGTTTTTGGGATTTTATAGCAGCATGGGGTCAGCTTCTCTAAATAGTCGGCCATCGCCCGTTCTTCCTCTTAAACATCAAATATCACCTGTGCTCTCCAGGTTTTATCTTTTTCCACCCGTAGCTCGTGATAGGTGCACCCTTTAATCTGGATTTCGAATTGATGTCGTCTTAAGTCTATTCTTTCTCCGCAAGCTTTGGCCTCTAAGAATCGTTCGTCTTTTAAACGCAGGGCCTTAAGCTTTTTAAAGACGACCTTGTTGACCTCAAAGATGTAAAGCAACTCATTTAACCACTCGACAAGCAGGTCCTCTTTCTCTTCGTTCTCGACCCTTACATCATAACACACCCGCTCCCGCACCGTGCGCGGATCAACTATTAAACTAAACATTCCGAGAGCGGTGTTTTCAAAAACCTCTTTCAGGCTTTTGCCATATGCAACTATGCCAACATCGGCGGTATGCTCTAAAATATCAAATCGTTTCATTTTGGCCCCTGGTCCCGATTGTCTATTCTTCCTTTCCTTCGTCGTCGGAAGATTTGTTCTTAATCACTCTGGCTACCGCGCTTACCGAGTCTCCTTTTTTTAAGTTTATAACCTTTACCCCGCTCGTGCTGCGCCCCATTTTCGAGATCCCTTTGGCCGGGACCCTGATAACCAGCCCTTCGTTCGATATCAGCATAAGCTCGTGATCGTCCTGGACCACCTTCATGCCAGCAAGCCGTCGGCTATTACAAAATTTCTTTATGGTGCGAACCCCTTTGCCTCCCCTGCCCTGTAAGGAGTAGCGGCGGATGGGCGTTCTTTTGCCGCGGCCATCATCTGTTACCACAAACAAATCCCCTTCGTCCCTTACCACGTCCATCCCCAAAACAGTATCGTTCTCGCCCAGGTTGATGCCTTTTACCCCCGTCGCCGTTCTTCCCATGGAACGAACGTCTGATTCCTTAAATCTAATCGCTTGGCCCCTCTCAGAAACAAGCATGATGCTTTCTTCTTTATCGGTTAACTTAACCCCTATTAGCTCATCTTTTTCTCGAAGGCTTAGGGCAATAATTCCGCCTTTTCGAGCCGTGTCATACTCTTTAAACTCGGTCTTTTTGACCAATCCGTTTTTTGTGGCCATTATCAGATACTTCCCCTGCTCAAAATTCTTGGCGGCGATAACCGCTGCGATTTTCTCTCCTGGCTCAAATGGCAAAATGTTTACGATAGCCTGGCCCTTGGCCGTTCGACTGCACAACGGAAGCTCAAAAACCTTAACCCTGTAAACCTTGCCTTTGTTAGAAAAAAATAGGACGTAATCGTGAGTAGATGAAACAAAGAGGTGCTCAACAAAGTCCCCGTCTTTTAGGTTCATGCCAATAACCCCACGACCTCCTCTGTGTTGTTGTTTATATGTTTCGGTTGGCAAACGTTTAACATAGCCCGAGTGTGTTATGGAAACCACCATCTGTTCGTCCGCGATAAAGTCCTCCAAAGCCAGCTCGTCCTCCGCTGGGACAATTTGCGTACGTCTCTCGTCCGCATAATTTGCCTTGATTTCCAAAAGCTCTCCTTTGATAATTTCGAGAACTTTTTTCTCGTCAGCAAGTACGCTTTTAAGATATGCTATTGTTTCAAGGAGCCCTTTGTGTTCGGCTTGAATCTTTTCGCGCTCCAAGCCCGTAAGTTTTTGTAGTTTCATGTCCAGGATTGCCTGAGCTTGCGCTTCACTTAGGCTGAAGCGAGACATTAAATTTTTCCTTGCCGCTTCGACGGTTTCTGATTCCTTGATTGTCTTTATTACTTCGTCTAGATTATTAAGCGCAACAAGAAGTCCCTCTAAAATATGGGCTCTTCCTTCTGCTTTTTCTAAATCATATTTTGTGCGTCTTGTGATGATCTCTTTTTGATGATCGAGGTAGTGTTGAATGACTTGGTTTAGTGTAAGAACTTTTGGAACGGCGTCGACGAGCGCAAGCATGATAACATTAAAGGTCGTTTGAAGCTGTGTGTATTTATTAAGCTTATTTAAAATAACTTGCGCAATGGCTTCCCTCTTTAGCTCCACCACAAGGCGCATCCCATTTCTGTCCGACTCGTCTCTTAGGTCAGATATCTCCGTTATTTTTTTATCCCTGACCAGCTCGGCGATATTCTCCGTAAGCCGTGCCTTGTTTACCTGAAATGGTATCTCTGTAATAACTATCCTGTCCCTGCCGGCGCTCGTCTGCTCAACATGTGCCTTTCCCCGAACAACAATGCTTCCCCTGCCAGTAAGGTAAGCGTCACGGATTCCCTTAGAACCAACGATTGTTCCGCCGGTTGGAAAGTCTGGCCCTTTAATTTTGCTCATCAGGCTCTCTGTTGTGGCGTTGGGGTCTTCGATGAGCAAAATGGCTGCATCAATTGTCTCCTTAAGATTGTGGGGAGGGATATTGGTTGCCATTCCTACGGCTATCCCTGATGAGCCATTGACCAAAAGGTTGGGAAACTTGGAGGGAAGAACAACCGGCTCGGTCAAAGTTTCGTCAAAGTTTGGAATGAAGCCAACCGTGTCTTTGTTGATATCGCGGAGTATCTCCATCGCCAGCTTAGAGGGTCGCGCCTCCGTATAGCGCATTGCCGCCGGGCTGTCTCCGTCAACTGATCCGAAATTACCGTGTCCGTTGATGAGCTCGTAGCGAAGCGAAAAGTCTTGTGCCATTCTCACAAGAGCATCGTAAACCGCGGTGTCTCCATGGGGGTGATATTTACCCAAAACTTCTCCCACTATTCGGGCACACTTCATATGGGGCTTCGCGGGCGTCATCCCCATATCATACATTCCGTAAAGAATGCGTCTATGCACTGGTTTTAAGCCGTCTCGAACGTCTGGAAGAGCGCGTCCCACTATTACGCTCATGGCATAATCTATATAGGAGCACTTCATCTCCTCTTCAATATAAACCGGTTCTAATTTGCCAACTAGGTTCTGTTCCATATAATTGTTCTCCTTAAATATCTAAAAACCTTACATCTTTCGCGTGTTTTTGAATGAATTCTCTTCTGGGTTCAACCTTGTCTCCCATAAGAATCGTGAAAATTTCGTCGGCCGAAACGGCGTCGTCTATAGTAACCTGAAGCAGGGTGCGTGTATCGGGATTCATGGTGGTTTCCCATAGTTGGTCGGGGTTCATTTCTCCTAAGCCCTTATAGCGCTGTATGGAGATCCCTTCTCTTCCAGTTTTTTCTAGAGTTTCATTAAGCTCCTTGTCGCTGAACGCATAGTAGTTTTTCTTTTTTTGGGTTATCTTATACAAGGGCGGTTGAGCAATATAGACGTAGCCCTCCTCGATTAATGGTTGCATATATCTATAAAAGAAGGTTAATATCAGCGTCCTTATATGAGACCCATCTACATCGGCATCCGTCATAATAATTGCTCGGTGGTACCTTGCGGCCTCCAGATCAAAGTCTTCACCAACCCCCGTTCCAAGCGCGGAAATGATGGCCTTTATCTCCTCGCTGTTTAAAATCTTATTTATTCGAGCTTTTTCAACATTTAAAATTTTCCCCTTTAGTGGAAGAATGGCTTGGAACTCCCTATCGCGCGCCTGTTTAGCAGAACCACCAGCGGAATCCCCTTCCACTAAATATATTTCCGAGTGGCTCGGGTCTTTGGTGGAGCAGTCAGCTAGCTTTCCCGGTAAAGACATATTCTCAAGAAGCCCTTTCCGACGCGTAATCTCTCTCGCCTTCCGCGCGGCCTGTCTAGCCAAAGATGCCGATATCGCCTTATTTACAATAATTCTTGCTTCTTTGGGGTTCTCTTCTAAAAACTCTTTCAACTTACCCGAGACCACATTGTCAACAAGTCCCCTCATTTCGCTGTTTCCGAGCTTTGTTTTGGTTTGCCCCTCAAATTGTGGCTCTAAAAGCTTCACGCTGAGCACAACCGTCAAGCCCTCCCGAATATCCTCCCCGGCAAGGTTTTCTTCCTTTTCTTTTAACAGCCCATAACCCCTTGCATAATCATTTAGGGTCCTTGTTAGGGCCGCCCTAAGACCACTTAGATGTGTGCCGCCCTCATGAGTATTGATGTTGTTTGCGAAGGAGAAGATGTTTTCAGAATAACCGCTGTTGTATTGCGCTGCTAATTCTATATTATTGCCGTTTCCTTCGCCCTCAAAGTAGATGATTTTTTTATGAAGAACATCTTTTTTACTGTTTAAATATTTAACAAAATCAACTATTCCGCCTTTATATTTATAGACAATCTCTTTAGGGCTTTCCCCCCTTGTGTCCACTACTTTAATTTTTAGGTCTTTATTTAAGAATGCCGTCTCCCGCATCCTTTGATTTATCATCTCTGGATCAAAATTTATATCATCAAATATTTTCTTGTCGGGCAGGAAGGATATGGTTGTTCCCTGGTTTTTTGATGATCCAACTATCTCAAGTTTAGAAACAGGGGTGCCTCGTTCATATTTTTGTTGATACACCTTTCCTCCGCGCCTAACCTCCACAACCAACCACTCTGAAAGGGCGTTGACGACAGACACCCCGACACCATGAAGGCCCCCGGATACACGATACCCTCCTCCGCCAAACTTGCCGCCGGCGTGGAGTTTGGTTAAAACAATCTCAACGGCCGAACGATTATATTTTGGGATGATCTCAACTGGTATCCCCCTCCCATCATCTTCAACGATAACCGAGTTGTCGGGATGAATTGTAACATCTATATTGTTACAAAACCCAGCCAGGGCCTCATCTATACTATTGTCAACCACCTCATAAATTAAATGATGTAGTCCCCTAATGCTGGTGCTTCCAATATACATGCTTGGCCGCTTTCGGACAGCCTCCAACCCCTCCAACACGGTAATATCTTCAGCATTATATCCGTTTTTACTCACACTTATCCCCTTGATTGTAAATATTTAGCCATTATATCATAGCGTTTTAATTATTCCCTCTTGCCCCACACTTCGTTTTTTTATTTTTTTTATCAACTACCATCAACTTTATCAACCCGCGTCTTATTTTGGGGTCTCTAACGCGCTCAACCAACAACTTAATTTCCCCCACCTCCTTGGTCTCCAGCTTTGTCTCTTTTAAATCTCTGGTCACTTTTTCCAAACTCGCCTCTTCCGCTTTTTTTATGTTCATCATCTTAAATTTTATGCCGGTTACCAGCTCTTTTTTTAGATGTTTATTAAGTTCTTTTATTAAATACGGCGTCATCATGCTCAACTCGTGCGCCCAAACTGAGTTTGAGACACCCACAAATAATGCCCCATTTTTTATAAGGTAAGGCTCGGTGTTTTTTAATATACCATTACCCACCACCTTCCCCCACGCCTCAAAAACCCCGTTTTCCTCTATTTTATTTTTTATACCCATCTTCTTTATAACTTCTCCCATGACCCTCTTTAGGCTTCTCAACACATCTTCCCCTCAACCAACCCTTTGTTTATTTTAATGAGTGTCATTTTATCTCGATATTTTGGATTAAAATAATCAAGATTTGTGCTGGTAATAATGGACTGTTTTAAATTTAATATGAATTCCGAAAGGTTGTCTCTTCTTTTCTCATCAAGCTCAGACATAACATCATCCATCAATAAAAGCGGGGTTCTATTTTTTTCTTTTTTAATCAACTCCAACTCCGCCATCTTCAAACATAAACTAACAACCCTCTGCTCTCCTTGGGATCCATATAGTCGAACATCCATCCCGTCAACATATAATCCAAGATCGTCCTTGTGGGGACCAACTAGTGTTACTCCACGCTCTATTTCATATCTCCTTACCTCTTTAAGTTTTTGAATAATTTCCCCCTCAATATCTTCTCCATCCCTCTTTATAAACTCATTTAAGTAGCACGCCCCCAATGTTCCTATTGGACTTACTTTTGAATAAATTCTTTCACAGTGAGGTTTTAATTTTTCAACTATTTTTTCCCTGGCGCGTATAAGCTCTACACTAGATAATGCTAACCTCTCATCCCAAAGATCAAGCGTTCTCTCGTCTTGTTTTCTTATAAAGACTTGTTTTAAAAGATGATTTCTGTGCTTTAAAATCCTTAAAAACTTCCATTTTAAGTGACTGTAATCGTAGTTTATTTGCTCTCCTACCTCATCAATAAAATCTCTTCTCTTGTCTGGGCCATCTTTAACTATTTTTAAATCTTCGGGTGAAAAAAGGATGGTGTTTGTTAATCTTTTTAAAAATTTAATTCCTTGGTTTTGAGTTTTGTTAATTTTAATAATTTTTGTTTCCCCTATTTTAAATATTATTTCAACACTCTCATCCTTGCCTTTATTTATAAAATTACCCCTTACAACAGATAGTTCTTCCTTTAAAAATATAAGAGGATCATTTAAAGATGTCCTATAAGACTTCCCATTAAACAATACATAAATTGCTTCTAATAGGTTTGTCTTCCCTTGTCCATTCTCGCCGATAATTAAATTTATTCCTGGGGAAAAATCTAAAGAGGTGTTTTTATGATTTCTAAAATTTAAAAGGCTCACATTTCGCAAATACAAATCCGTCGTCCTTAATTATTGTTTATTTCACTAGTTGATTTATTAAAAGATTAAACAATTCGCCTAAACTATCCTCACCGGCATAATTAAATAAAGATAGTTCTGTTTCTTTTTTGGTTTAATCACCCCTGGTCTAACCGTATCAATTATTTCAAAAATAACATTCTCCTCATCCATACTCATTAGTCCCTCAAGGAGATATTGAGAGTTAAAAGCGATTTCTATATCCTCTTTACCTCCTTTAATTTTAACTCTCTCCACAGCCTCACCAACATCGATTGCGGCAGCGTTTAATTCCATCATTTCGTCTCTTATTTTAATTTTAATTGGGGAGTTGTCTTGTGTAAATAAAGAGGCTCTTCTTACGGCGGCGATAAGTTCCTCTTTGTTTACCTCTATTTTAATCTCATAACTATCTGGTAGTAGTTGTTGATAGTTGGGGTATTGTCCCTCAATCAATCTGGAAATTAAAATTGTTTTTCCTGTTTTAAATATTAATTGATTCTCTGTAAAACACATACTTACATCCTTACTTTCTTTGGGGATAATTTTCATTAATTCAACCAGTGTTTTAGAGGGAACAATGACTTTAATTTTATCTTTTATACCTTTTTTTAAATCAACCTCTTTTATTGCTAACCGATAACTATCTGTTGCCACCATTTTTATTTTATTTTTATTAACACTTAAAAGAACTCCTGTTAAAATAGGTCTCGTCTCATCCGTTGAGGTTGCTTTCACAACTTGCTTCACGATATCAATCAACTCTTCGGCATTTATAATACAACTCTGCTCTATTTTTAGTTCTGGAAATTTAGGAAAATCCTCAGGGGGAAGAATTTTTATATTAAAATTAGATTCTTGGCATGATATTCTCACTAAACCATTGGGCTCGTCTAAAAACATTTCAATTGTTGAGTCTGGTAAATTTTTAACAACTTCCCCTATTAAACGAGCAGGAATAACAACAGACCCTTCTTTTTTTATGTCGGCAGGAATACTGGTTTTAATTGAAAGTTCAAGGTTGGTTGCATTTAATATTACTTCTTGCCCTTTTCCTTGAAATAATATTCCACTTAAAATAGGAAGTGTGCTTCTTGTGGAAACTGCTTTTTGAACTATTTGAATAGTGTTCCATAAATCACTTTGTGTACACTTTATAAACATATAAACACCCCTTAATTTTATAATATAAATACTAAAAATAATAGTAATAAAAATAATAAGCCCTGTTTATTTGTTGATATCCCATATAATAATAATTATTTCT
>DSBK01000022.1 GCA_011046085.1 Actinomycetota bacterium | reverse complement strand
GCCCAAATAAGGATTACGGTTCACGGCATCCTCTTGCCCCTCTAAATATTTTTATCGACCAATTTATTTTAAAACTTTAATATTTTCTTACTTTATAATTCTCATTCGTTCAGCAAAAGAAAAAGTTTCCCCGGTAACATGCAACACTGGTCTTGCCTTCGGTATATCTAGATTGCCATCCTTCATAAAAATATCCTTAACTTCAACGTCCTTGATTCTTCCAACCACAATTACATGGTCACCGGCTTCTTTTTCAAACTCAAAAACACATTCTAGCCAACCAATGCTTTCTTCAATTCTGGGAACGGAAACGATACTGGATTTCATTTCCGTAAGAGAGGCCTGTTCGATTTCGCTTATTCCTTTAGGAAATTTTTCTGAACAAATCCACAATCTTTCAAGAACATCCTCACTGGGAACATTTAAAACAAATTCTTTTGTCTCCCGAATATTTGCCAAAGTATCCCTGCGCGGAGCTGAGGCAAAGGCGACAAGCGGCGGATTTGAAGAAACAGGCATAACAAAACTGAAGGGCGCGGCATTTGCGTTGCCATCCTTGTCTACAGTTGAAATCAAAACCGTGGTTCTGGGCGCCAAAATTCGATAGAACTTTTCTTTTTCCAGTCTCATAAAAGCCCCTTTCCTTGTTCTGAGTTGACGGCTTTCAGCAAAGATTGAATTTCCAAATCCGTAAGGCGACGACACTGGCCAAGCTTTAGCCCTTCGAGAGAAAGAGGTCCGTATTTTACTCTTTTGAGTTTTATTACATCGTGACCAATCGCCTTAAACATCCTCCTGATTTGACGCTTGCGACCTTCCGATATTGTAATTTCAATAACCGATTTTTCCTTACCTTCCTTAATCAGTTTAACATCCGCGGGATAAGTCCTCCCATCATCCAGCTCTATCCCTTTTCTTAGTTTATCCATTGAACGCTTTTCGGGACACCCTTTTACTTCCGCAATATAAGTTTTTTTGAACCCAAACTTAGGATGCATCAATCGATTGGCGAGTTCTCCGTCATTGGTGAAAAACAGAAGACCTTCGGTATCTTTATCGAGGCGCCCCACGGGAAAAACTCTCGTTTCTTCATTTATTAAGTCCATAACCATAGCCCTACCAAAAGAATCACTTGAAGAAGTTAAATAACCAGATGGCTTGTTTAACACCAAATGAATTTTCTCTGAAAATTCAAGAATCTCGCCATTTACCTCAATCGCGTCTCTCAAGGAGTCAACCTTAAAACCAAGTTCTTTAACAATTTTTCCATTAACCTTAACTTTGCCCTGCAATATCAATTCTTCACACTTACGACGAGAGGCAATGCCCGCCTTAGCCATCACCTTTTGTAGCCTTTGATTAGTTGAGAGCCGAGAGTTTGTTTGCTGTGCCTGTTGGCAGACCGGTTGACTTGTCTTTTTATTTTTCATTTAATTTTACCCCTATACCCATCAGTCGGTAGTCTCTTAGTAAGGAGTCGGGAATTGACAGTCATTAGCTCTTTAATAATTTAAGCGGTAAGAATTAATCCTTAACCTGTACACCTCCCCTGACTTTTAACTTTACCCTTTACCCTTTACCCTTTATTCTCTTCCAAGTTTTCAACCGGCTCAGACATCAACTTCAGCTGAAGTTGATGTCTTGTTTCTTCATCGGGAGTAAAATCTTTAAGGGGAGGTAACTCCTCAATGCTCTTTAAACCAAAATTTTCTAAGAAAATTTTGGTGGTCCCGTACATTATGGGTTGACCCGGTCCGCGCTCTCTTCCAATCTCTTTAACCAACCCTTTTTCTTGAAGAGAAGCAACGGATCCAGCCGAATTTACCCCCCTTATCGCGCCAATTTGAACACGTGTTATCGGTTGTTTATAGGCTATAATTGCAAGGGTCTCGAGAGAGGCCTGGCTAAGCTTTCGATAATCAGCGGAAAGAATAAGCTTTTCAACATAAGGACAATAAGCGGGGTGAGTAAAAAACCTGTAACCACCAGCCACTTCGCGAATCTGAATACCCCTGTTTTCCTTTTGGCACTCATCAGACAATTCTTTAATCGCCTTTTCTATTAAGCTCGCTTCAAAACTCGTTACCCCAATCAACTTCTTTAAAGTTAGGGGCTCATCGGCAACAAAAAGAAGAGCTTCTACTATCCCTTTAATATCAGATTCCATAAACTTCCTCCATTAGTTCAAATTCTGGAGCCCCGCAAAACTCCGTTTTAATTTCACCAAAAGTTTCAGCTTGACTAAGTTTTAAAAAACCGCCTTTGTAGAGTTCTAAAACAATCAAGAAAAAAGCGACTATCTCCCCTTTATTTTGACAATCGACTGTAAGTTCACGAAATGTTTGTTTTCTCTTCCTAGAGAATTTATCAACCATCCTTAATAAAACATCTTTAAGACTTATAGGAGCTGGTATAACATGTGAAGTATCAATAATCACAGAATCCGTCTTAGCCAAAAGATTGTTTATAAATTCAACCAGGTCTTCAAGCAACACGCCTTCCAAAAAATCGGGTAGAAGTTTAAGAAACCTATCCTCCAAACCAGCCTCCCGTTTATAAAATCTACTCTCCGATTCAAGCTTGGCTGCCAAACCTAAAGACGCGTTCTTAAACTTTTTATATTCGACCAACCGCGCAATAAGATTTTGTTTCGCCTCATCAGAAGAAATTTCACTCTCTTTGAAATCAGCTTCTTCTCCTGGAATAAGAGTCGCAGATTTTATCTCAACCAACGTGGATGCAACCAACAAAAAACCGCTTGCTACCTCTAGGTCAAGAACCTGCATTTGCTCAATATACGATAGATACTCCTCGGTTATTTTAGCAATTGGAATATCATAAATATCGAGCTTATGTTTCATTATCAAATTTAAAAGAAGATCGAAGGGCCCTTCGAAGACTTCGATCTTTACCTGATAAGACATCGCTAATTAATAGCTCCTTAATTTATTAACTTTTTCCCTAATTTCCAAACCTTACCTTTTCCCTGCCATTAGCCATCTGACGTTTCAATCAAGATTCATCCTTTTCCTTATCTTATTAAGAGTTTCTCGAGCAATGGGCCTTACTTTTTCGGCGCCTTCTCTTAAGATATTCCACACCTCGTCAGAATTTTTATCAAGCTCGGTTCTTCGTTTTCTAAAATCGGCTAAAGATTCGCTTATTCTTTCAGCAAGAATTTTTTTGCATTGGACACATCCGATCTCGCCCGCCCTGCATTCTTCCTTAATTTTATCGACATCCACACTGTATACTTTGTGCAGACCGAAGACCAGGCAAACATCGGGATGACCTGGATCGGTTTTCTTGATACGCGCGGGGTCGGTTATTATTGTTTGAACTTTCTTCAAAATCTCTTCTGGGGTATCCGAAAGATTGATGGCGTTTCCGTAACTTTTGCTCATCTTGCGCCCATCTGTTCCAAGCACCCTTTTTGTGGGAGACAAAATGGCCTCCGGCTCGGGAAAATATTGACCATACAAGTAATTAAACCGCCTGACTATTTCCCTTCCCAACTCAAGGTGAGGTAATTGGTCTTCTCCAACAGGAACAAGTTCACCGTGATAAAGAACGATATCGGCGGTTTGAAGAATAGGATATCCCAAAAAACCATGAGTCGATATATCCTTATAATTGATTTCACTTATCATCTCCTTGTAAGTAGGACATCTTTCCAGCCAGGAAATGGGTGTAATCATGGAAAAATATAAACTCAGCTCCGCAACCTCAGACAAATCTGACTGACGATAAATAGTACACTTCGAAGGATCTAGACCAGCGGCCAACCAATCTACCACCATCTCTTTTATGTCACTTCTTAAGTTTTTCGTTTCATCATATTTGGTTGTTAGGGCATGCCAATCTGCAACAAAGAAAAAACATTCATATTTATCTTGCAGTTCAATCCAGTTTTTTAAAGCCCCGTGATGATGACCTATATGAAGTTTTCCGGTGGGACGATTGCCGCTTACAACTCGCTTCTTCACAAAAACACGCTCCTTTGTAAAGTTAAAATAAATATTGTCCTAAAAAAAGATGACTAAAAAAATTTATGACTGGACCAATTATTGCCCACAATATATCGTTAAAAAAGATGAATATCACCATTAATATGCCCATGCCGTATTGTTCAAATCTGTCGTATTTCTTTGCCAGTTCATAAGGCAAAAGTCCCGACACGATGCGAGAACCATCTAGGGGCGGAACGGGAACAAGATTAAAAACACCGAGCACGATATTTATAAGCGCAAAATAAATCAAGAAGTTTTCAATGATGGGAGTGTAAGAAAATAGCCCGAATCTAAATACAAAACCAGCTGCCGCAGCCATGGTTAAATTAGAAGCTGGACCAGCTATCCCTGTATACATCATTCCTTTGCGCGGCTCTTTAAAATTATAAGGGTTAATGGGAACCGGCTTTGCCCATCCAAATACAATCGGCGAACCGCTGATAACCAAGAGAAGCGGCAAAATTATAGTGCCAAAAAGATCTATGTGAGGTATGGGGTTTAATGTCAGTCTCCCTGCAAGTCGCGCTGTTTTGTCTCCCATCAATTCTGCAACTCGTCCGTGAAAATACTCATGGATTACCACCGACGGAACGAGAGCTATAAAAAACATCAATCTTGTAAGACTAATCAATAACCGTTATCCCCTTTCAGCTCATCAAATTTTAATTTTACGAACGTCGCCTCTTCTTCCCTATTTTTCACCAAACCATTCAGCCTGGCAACAAGCAAATCCCGTAAAACCACATTATACAATGGAGAAACCTCAAATCCTAGTTTCTTTAAATCCTTTCCCGTAAGACTGGTGGAAATGTTTTTTAAGTTGGCAAGATAATAATTGATTCTCTTTCTTGCTTGTGCCTGCAGGCTGCGCGAAAATAGATAAACCAACGATTCCTGAGATAGCTCATTAAGCAAAAAATAGAGCCCGCTGTCATTTTGTTCAACGCAAAGACATAATTTTTTTAACACATCAGGAATCTTTAGAATGCCCTCTTTTAAAATCTTTGCATCCTTTGCTCTGAGTTTCATTCGATCACACCACTCAATCAATTCCTTCTCTTTGAGATTCCCAAACATCGCCATCAAAAGCACTAGCCACTGACGCGTTTTTGTTGAAAAATATACGTCAAGCTGAGGAATGGAATTTAAAACTTCCTTAAAAAGGAGTCCTAATTCAGCTTCAACACATAATTTTGAGTGAAGTGTTTGCAGGGCACCCAACTGCCACAAACGCTCAACGGCCTCCCAGGCGGTTTTTTCACTTAATATCAAAACCAGCTCATACATAACCCTCGCATTGGTCAACTCACCGACTAGCTCCATTTCTATCGCCTTTTTAGCTAACTCTTCAGTGTGTTTGGTCATTTGAAAACCGTAACGCTGTTCAAATCTGACCGCCCTGAAAATTCGAGTTGGATCCTCAACGAAACTTAAATTATGCAACACCCTTATGTGCCCTTTTTGTATATCGCGCTGACCGCCAAAAAAATCCAAGAGCCGTCCAAAGCAAGGTCTATTCAATGCAATAGCCATCGCATTTATGCTGAAGTCTCGCCTTGCCAAATCGTGATGGATGGACGTGAACTCAACTTGAGGTAGAGCCGCAGGGTGTTCGTAGTACTCAAGTCGGGCCGATGCCACATCTATTCGAAAATCGTTGGGTAAAATCACTACGGCGGTCCCAAACTTTCTGTGCGACCTGATGCGTCCGCCAATCTTTTTAACAATATCTTTTCCAAAATCAATTCCGTCGCCTTCCACAACAATATCTACATCAAGATTTCGATAGTTTAAAAGAAGGTCTCGGACAAATCCGCCAACAAGATATACGTTTACACCTTTGTTCTCAGCCAAGTCTCCCAACTCTTTGAGAAACAACTGTATATTCTTTGGTAACAACCGCGCAATTTTCTCTCTTATCTGACCTTGAGTTATACCAGCGCCCATCCTCGTAACGCTCGGGGAAGATAAGTAATCAAGACCGTGGAGAGCACATAGGACATCTGTGCGGGTTACAATCCCCACAACCTTGCCATCATCAAACACCGGAACCCTGCCTATTCCTTCCTCCATTAAGATCTGCTGAATTTCGTGAACGGGCCTATCGGGATCCACAACTAAAACATTGCGAGACATAAAACCCTTCACGGGAGCATGACTTAATCCGTGATGGAGAGCTTTGTCAACATCCCGACGAGAAATCATACCAACAAGTTCCAGGTTTTCAACAATTGGAATACCTGTGTGACCATACCGAAGCATGATCTTTCCTGCCTCAAGAATTGTTGTTTGAGGGGTGATCGTTCGCACAGGTTTGGACATAATCTCCTTTGCGGTTAACGGCTTCCTTACGTGGGCAGAAATTTCGTCAAGAAGTTCTTTCTTTATTTTTTTCAACGATTTTCCCTTAACAACAGCGGATGCCGCTTGAGGATGACCCCCGCCTCCAAACTCCATCAAGATTCTTCCCACATCAACCTCATCAATCCTGCTCCTGCCGATAACGTGAATGCGATCCCTCATCTCTATGAACGAGAAAACAACGTCAACGTTTTCCAAATCGCCGATTTTATGTGTAAGCACCGAGACGCCATCCACATATTCATCTGCTTTGCCAGTTGTAAACATCAAACTGATCCCGTGGATATCTTCAACATAAGCCGAGCGGAGCATTTCGTTTAAAAGTTTGTGTTGCTCCTCCGTCAAAACGAGGTTTAAGAAGTAACTTATCAAATCAATGTTTGCCTTTTGTGCCATCAAAAAAGCCAGCGCCTCGGCATCATCATATTTTGTGGTCGGATACGTAAGCGAGCCGGTGTCTTCGTGAATGCCAAGAGCAAATAAGGTGGCCTCAAAGGGAGATATGGCAATTTGCCTATCCCTTATTATCTTAACGAATACGGTTGTTGTTGAACCAGTTTCTTCGGAAAAATCGCGGGTCGCCTCGATATCCTCGTCGGTTGAAGGATGGTGATCAAAGGTGAAGATTTCCACACCAGGCACCAAGACAACATCTTCAAGCTCACCTAACCTTTCGGCAATTCTCGTATCAACAATTATGACCCTTTTGACGGCGTTTTTATCCAGCTGTTTAACCTCCATGTGGTCAATCAAATCTCGGTGCAAATAGATAAATTCACGCACATTTCGGTTTTGAGAACCCGTAAATACGAGTTTTGCGTCTGGATAAATTTTTTGAGCAGCAACCATCGCAGCCAATGAATCAAAATCGGCATTCACATGACTTACAATAATCTCCATTATCTTCCCATTTCAATTAATGTAATAGCGTATTCTCATATTATCATAGATGAAGCATTTGTGCGTGCACAAAAGAGGCGTGTTAAAACCGAAGGTATGCGTGTTTTGTTCGATTGGGTATAAGATTAATCTTCTATAATCTTATAAACTACATCGTGTTCCCGAGCGTGTTCTTTCACTTTGAGGCCGATTGACTGCCCCGCCTTGGCGCTTTTGATTGAATCATGTTCTATTTGCATCGACTCAACCTTCTGAGTGAAATTGCTTATGTTGCCCTTAACGAAAATTTTATCTCCTACACTTAATTCACCGCTGATTATATCTACAACGGCAACACCAAGATGAGTGAAGTAATGCATTACTTTTCCAATTTCTTCTTCCACTTCATTTCACCCCTTCACTTAATAATATTCGCCCAAGGGGATAGAATTCCTTTTCTATTTTTTATTCTGCTCTTCCAGATCGGCAAGAACTTTTCTTAACTCCTCGATCTCATCTCCATAACCCGACCAATTACCTTCCTGCTGAAATTTAAGAGCTTTATTAAAGTGCTCGCTCGCAGATTTAATCAGATCTTCGATTGTGTTTTCCTCTCCCGACCCAACTTCTTCTGTTTCGGTCTGCTTGAACGTCGGCGCGGTTTTACCAAATATCTTCACCAAAGCATTTTGAAGGTTGTCCTCCATCACCAATTTATTTCCATAACCCAAAATAACTCGTTTGAGTTCCGGCAACTCCCCTTGCTCGGCCTGTAGGTAAAGGGGCTCTACATAGATAAGCGAATCTTCAACGGGTATAATAAGCAGATTTCCCCGTATAACCTCTGAACCTTTTTGGCCCCACAAGGTAAGTTCCCGCGATATCGCGGGATCCTGATTCACCCTTGCCTCTATCTGCATCGGCCCAAAAACCAACTTATCTTTAGGAAACTTGTAAATAAGAAGTTCGCCATAGTTCGGTTCGTCACAACGG
The DNA here is from genome assembly GCA_011046085.1 of Actinomycetota bacterium. Classification (GTDB taxonomy): domain Bacteria; phylum Actinomycetota; class Aquicultoria; order UBA3085; family Oleimmundimicrobiaceae; genus DSBK01. The sequence goes on along the minus strand of DSBK01000022.1, from coordinate 3,973 downwards.
GCGCTCATCCACGCAATCATGTTATCTTTCTTGTCGGGAGTAAAGGGAAGCATCAGTAAAAATTCCTCTTTCTTTTCTTCGGCCAACTTCATTATTATGTAATACGGCTCCATTTCAATGTCACTTTCACCATAAATCTCATGAGGTATGGCCCACTGGTCCTCCTTATTGTAAAAGACTTGTGGATCCGTCATGTGAAAAATAGAATACATTCGGGCCTGAGTCATCATAAGATCAACGGGATATCTGATATGAGAACATAAATCAGAAGGCATGGCGCTTGCGGGTTTAAATAAATCGGGAAAAATTTTCTGATAACATTTAATCAAAGGATCATTATCGTCAAAGACATAAAAACTAAGATCGCCATCGTATGCATCCATAACAACCTTGACTGAATTTCTTACATAATTAAAGTTGCCCGTAGGGCTGGAATAAGGATACATATTCGTCTTTGTGTATGCGTCAATTATCCAATAGAGCCTCCCTTGTGATAAGACAAGGTAGGGATCCGCGTCATAATTAAGGAATGGCGCTACCGTTTCAACGCGGGATTTGATTGCTCTCCTAAAGATTATGCGGCTTTGAGGCCCAATCGCATCGCTTAAAAGAAGTTTCATGCTGCCAAATCTTATCGCAAATGCAGCCTTTTTTGCGAAGGAAGAAAGGGTTACGCCCCCACTTCCCCCATATGTTGTGTATTCGTTTTTATTCCCTTTGGGGTAATCAAGCTCTTTGGTTGGCGGATTAATTTTAACTATTATGTATGTGTCGTTTACCTCGCCATAATATATTTCAGGCCTGTCGATCTTTAAATTCACGCTCGTCTTTGGAGGAATATCTTTAATGTAAAGTTCGGGCAGTCCATCACTTGTAACTTTATTTACAGGATTCATGCACAAACCGTAACCGTGAGTGAAAACAAGATGTTCGTTTACCCAGGTTTTTGCGGTCTGAGGAAGCCGTTCGGTTGAGAGTTCTCTCGCCGACAAAGCAACCGCTTCAAAACTCCCGTTAAGCTTATAACGGTCCAGATCAACATCATTAAAGACATAATATGGCCTAATCTCTTGTATTTGACCAAACGTTGTCTTGAGCGGCCTCCAGTCCCAAAGCCGAACACTTCTCGTTGTGCCTTCGTTATTCTTAATATCCTCAAAAGTTAAATTTTCCGCAACGGGCATCACTTTTTCCGTAACTTTATCGAGACCGTATGCTTTATTCGTGTTTTCGATATTGTGTTTTATATATTTACTTTCCTTGGCAAGTTCGTCGGGAGAAACAACATACTGCTGAATGATTACCGGGTATATAGCGCTTATTAAGGAGGAAGCCACAAATATCCCGATACCGATGAGAGGAAGCCGCCATCCTTTATACTTTATGTTTAATATAAATATAGCGGCAATCGTAATTGCAACGATTGCCAGTAAACGATAGATTGGAAGCTGTGCGCTAATATCAGTATAACTTGCACCAAAAGCCGCTCCGCGCGCTGAATATAAAAGCCCGCAAGCACGCAACGTGTGCCCCCACGCTAAAACTAGGAAAAATAGTCCGAAGAGAACAGATATGTGAGCTTTGACGTGTGGAGCAAGCCTAAAGAACCCGTTCCTGCCAATGATTATTCCCCGATATAAAAAATATGACAAAGCCGTAATCACCATGGTTATTCCTATTGCAACCAAGAGCCAGCTATAAATCTGACGAAAAAGCGGCAAGGTGAATACGTAAAAAGATATGTCGCGACCAAAAATGGGGTCTTTACTTGCAAAGGAAACCTTATTTAAATAGCGAAGCGCATTTAACCAGAAATCTTTTGCAGCGGATGCCATGATGAAACTGAAGAAAAGTGAAATCCCAATGAAAATTGGCGTAAACAACTTTCGAGCAATCGGCGGGCTCAGGACAACTATCTGGTTTTCGGATTCAAGCGTATATTTTGGAGCAAGCCGCGATGCCAAAAATACATTCAAGTAAACAAAAGCAAAAAATATCGCGCCGGGAATAAAAAAGAGAAGAAGCTTGGTAATTAAAATTTTTAAATAAACGGAAGAGAAATTAAGCTCAGAAAACCACAAAAAATCTGTATAAATTCCAACAAGCGAGCCTAACAAATTGAGAGCAACAACTGCGACAAGAAACAAAATAATAATTAAAAATCTTCTCATAATACACTCCTTCGTCGATATATATAAAATAATGCTAACATAGTTTGGGCGTTTAAAATAGCAACATCCTATTGGCTAATTGATAGTTTCCTAATATTATAGGGTCAATGGAGTTGGCCATGAGAATTTTATTAGTCGAAGATGAGCAAAAAATTATAAATTTTATAAAAAGAGGACTCGAAGCCGAGTATTACACGGTAGATTTTGCCACAGATGGTGAAGACGGCTTCTTAAAAGGGCTAAACGAGGGCTACGATCTCATCTTGCTCGATATAATGCTTCCAAAAATTGGTGGTTTTGAGCTCACCGAAAAACTGCGCGAGCGAGGGATAAAAACCCCAATCCTCATGCTTACCGCCAGAGATACGGTTGAGGATAAGGTCAAAGGACTTGATGTTGGAGCCGATGATTATCTACAAAAACCTTTTTCCTTCGATGAGCTCTTGGCAAGAATCAGGGCCATTTTAAGAAGGGGCGCGCCTGTTAAAACCAACCTGATAAAGATCGCCGACTTGCAAATCGAGACCGCCTCTCACGAAGTTAAAAGAGGCGCCAAAAAAATTGTGCTAACCTCCCGTGAATATGCGCTTCTAGAATACCTTGCGAGAAATAAGAACAGAGTTTTAAGCCGAACGCAAATTGCCCAGCACGTCTGGGGCTATGACTTCGACACGGAGACAAATGTAGTTGACGTTTATATAAGATATCTTCGTAAAAAAATTGATGAAGGCTTCAACAAAAAAATTATTCAAACGGTGCGTGGCGCCGGATATAAGATTGGTGAGTAAACATGTTTAAATCATTTAAAGCAAGGCTGGTCATCGGATACACGCTTATTTTGGTTTTGGTTTTGGCCCTTTTTAGTGCGATAATATACACATACGCAAAGCAGCAAACCTACTCAAGAATCGATAAGTCAATCTCCCACAGATTGGAACAATTTGAAAACAGCAACGGAGTACACCTTAAAGGATTTAGGGGAATGGGCAAGGGTATCGGCGGCAAACAAGTTTTTCTTGAAGAAATTATCGATTTCCAAGGCAAAGTTATCTCAACAAATGACCTTTTTGGAGAAATCAAAATCATAATTGATGAAACCACTCTGAGCCAAGCCGAAAACGAGCCCGTTATAACCAACACAACGCTAACCGATGGCTCAACGGTAAGAGCAGGAATAAAAAAGATTGATGACGGTTATTTTATATCCGCCCTGCCCCTTTATGAAAGCGAGCAAAACATATTTTCTTTGAGTGCGTCACTTCTGGTCGGAAATATCATATTTGTTATAATCTCTCTCATAACAGGCACTGTCTTCGTAAACCGCGCGCTTAAACCAATAAAAACGATAACCGAAAAAGCCGCCCAAATAAGCTCGGGGAACTTGAGCCAACGCGTTAACTTAAAAGGGCCAAAGGATGAGCTAAAAAAACTCGCCGATACATTCGACGAAATGATAGAAAAGTTAGATGACCTATTTAAGGGACAGAAAAACTTCTTCGCGGACATCTCCCATGAGCTCAAAACCCCCTTAACAGTGGCAAGAGGAGAGATCGATGTGGCGCTAAGAAACCAGAAAACCACAAAAAAAGATTTAAAAAACGCTTTAAACAATGCTCAGGAAGAGCTCGAAAAAATGACAATAATGGTAAATGACCTCTTGAGTTTAGCGCGCGGCGAGGACTATAAAAAAGAGCTAAAAATCGAAAAAATCTCGGCCAAGAAATTCTTGCAAGAAATCATCGATAAATCGACAAATCTCGTAAAATCAAAAGGGGCCAAAATATTTATGGACGACTTTGAAG
>DSBK01000059.1 GCA_011046085.1 Actinomycetota bacterium | reverse complement strand
ATATTATCTTATCCCCAATATATTGTGGATAATTCTGTGGAAACAAGGTGGAAAATCTGTGAAATGTACATTTTGTGGTCATCTCGAAACAAGGGTAGTGGATTCGAGATCGACAGAAACCAATGACGCAATTCGTCGAAGAAGAGAGTGTGCGAAGTGTGGTCAGAGATTTACAACTTTTGAGCGGGCAGAGGAAATTCCACTCACTGTAATTAAGAAAGATGGCACAAGAGAGCAGTTTGATCGAGGGAAATTAATCGCGGGGCTTGGAAGAGCAACGGTTAAAAGGCATGTTTCAATGTCTAAAATAGAAAAGGTGGTATCAGATATTGAGTGCGAACTTAAAAATGAATTTAAATATGAGGTTTGTGCCAAAGAGCTGGGGGAGATAGTTTTAAGATACTTAAAAGACTTAGACAAAGTTGCTTATGTTCGGTTTGCCTCGGTTTATCGGGAGTTTAAGGATTTGGACGAATTTATGAGTGAATTGAAAAAGTTGCAATAAAAATTGCTTTGGGGAGGGTTTGTGGTTATGTCAGAAAGAAAGATCAATGTAATAAAAATGGTGCATGAGAAACCAGACGACACAACAGATATCGCATTATTGGTAAGCACTTCTTCTCAACAAGAAATAAATGTTTGGGATAAAGAAAAGATAGCTAATTCTTTAATCAAAGAAACGAATATGACAAGTGAACTCGCCAACGAAATTGCGGATGTGGTTGAACAAAAAATATTCGATAGCAAATTTCATGATATAACAACGAGCATTATAAGAGAGTTGATTGATACTGAATTAATTCAACGCGGTTTAAGCATTGCGCATAAAAGACACTCTCACTTAGGACTTCCCATGTATGATGTTGAGCAAATTATTTTTAATGCAAATAACGAGAATAGCAATACTACCCATAACCCTGAATCAATAAATTTAACCATAGCGGAGTCAATTCTTAAAGAATTTGCCTTACGACGAGTTTTTGGTGAAGACGTGGCCCTTTCACACATGGTTGGAGATATCCATCTCCACGATTTAGGCTTTATTGTACGACCATACTGTGGTGGCCACTCGCTTGAATATATTAAAAAATATGGTTTGAGCCTTCCAAACATTACGAGTTCCTCAAAACCTGCCAAGCATGCCGAGGTTCTCATCGGACACATGGTCAAGATGGCTTCTTCGCTGCAGTCTCACTATGCAGGAGCAATTGGTTGGGAGGCAGTAAATATGTTCTTTGCGCCATATTTAGTTGGTCGTTCATATGATGAAATAAAACAGCTTGCGCAGATGTTAATATATGAATTTAATCAACTGGCGGGGGCGAGAGGATCTCAGGTTGTATTTACAGACTTCAATCTCTATTGGAACATTCCTCCTCACTTTAAAGATGTAGAAGCCATAGGCCCTGGCGGAAAGCATACTGGAAAAACATATAAGGAATATGAAAAAGAAGCTCAAATGTTTCTAAAAGCCATGTTTGAAGTTTATTTGGAGGGAGATGCTATGGGTAAAACCTTTGTATTTCCTAAACCATTGCTTCATATAAACAAAGACTTTTTTGAGACCGAGGAACATGAAGAGTTTTTAGATCTAGCTTGTAGGGTGGCAAGCAAACAGGGAATTACTTATTTTGTTTTTGATAGAGGCGATGAGGTTACCGTATCACAGTGTTGTCGATTAAAGTTAAAACTTAAGGATACCGACTTAGTGGAAGCAAAAGAGCCGGAAAGGATGCGGTTTACCGCACTTCAAAATATAACCGTAAATCTGCCTAGGATTGCATATAAGGCCCAAGGAAATGATCAATTGTTGTTTATGGAAATAAATAGAGCATTGGAGTTGGTTGCAAGGGCGCATCTACAAAAGAAAGAGTTCATTAAAGGACTTATGGAGCTTGGAAAGGATGGTCCCCTTGCGATGCTTTCGTCATCCAAAGACGGAGAGCCATATTTAAGAATTGAGCGTTTGACATATCTTGCTGGTGTTTTGGGTCTTAACGAAATGGTTGAAGCTCATACAGGAAAACAACTACATGAGTCTGATGAAGCGCTAAAAACAGGGTTAAAAATAGTTTCGCACATGAACTTGAAGTGCAAACAATTATCTAAACAGTATGGAATAAATCTTGTACTTGAAGAATCTCCCGCAGAATCAAGCGGTTATAGGCTCGCCAAGCTTGATATGAAATATTATCCCAGACAAACCAGGAGGGTTATCAAGGGAAGTCTCGAAAATGGCGAATATTACTATACAAATAGTGTCCATATCTCCGTTGACGCAGATGTTGATTATATTGAAAGAGTTGAAAAACAGAGTTTGTTCCATCCGTTAATTGAAGCCGGCGCGATAGTTCATGTTTGGTTGGGAGAACACGAACCCGATCCACAAGCAATCAAAAGTTTCGTAATTAAGACGTTTAAGAACACCAACGCTGCTCAAATTGCATTTAGTCCTGAATTCACCGTTTGCAATGATTGTAAGAGAACATCAAGAGGGCTCTTGAGTAACTGTCCGCTTTGTGAGTCGGCTAATGTTTATGGTATTACACGCATTGTTGGGTATTTTTCTAAAGTTTCAACATGGAACAAAGGAAAGCTTGCAGAAATTAGAGATAGAATTAGAACAAACCTAGAAGGGGGAAAAGAAGATGAAGGTAAAGCTTTTTGTGAAGTCGGACTGTCCGCGGTGCCCGGAGGCCAAAACACTGGCTGCTCAGCTTAGTGATGTTGAGTTTTATAATGTCGACCAGGTAGATGGTCTTGCCGAGGCGGCTTTTTATGGAGTAATGTCAACACCCTCTTTTGTAATTACCGATGAAATTGGGAAAGAAGTCAAGTCCTGGCTAGGCACGGTGCCAAAAATTGATGAATTGAGGAAAGTTTGTTAGTTGATGGGGGAAGCTAATACTTACTTAGAAGTTTCTAACATTAAGTTGCAAGGGATAATGCCTGTTACAATGCTTGACTGGAAAAGCAGGGTAGCGTGTACGTTGTTTATGGGTGGATGCAATTTTAGATGCCCATTCTGTCAAAATCCCGAGCTTGTTCTTGGGCCTGATAAAAATCCGTTTATTTCGTGGAACAAAGTTAAAAATCACCTAGAAAACAAAAGAAAGTGGCTCGACGGGGTGGTAATCACCGGGGGAGAACCTACCATAAACAATGGACTAAAAGATTTTTTATCCATGTTAAAAACAATGGGGTATCCAACAAAGCTGGATACCAATGGGACCCGGCCTCGGGTTCTCTCCCGGTTGATTAAAGAAAAGTTGGTTGATTATATCGCAATGGATGTAAAATCTAATTTTAATAATTATTCAAAAGCAGCAGGGGTGCCGGTCGATATCGAAAAAATTAAAGAGAGCATACATCTGATAACAAAGTCAGAAATTAATCATGAGTTTAGAACCACGGTTGTCCCCGGTTTTGCAGACGAGAGCAATGTTTTTGAAATAGCAGGTTATTTGGGAGAACAAAATGCTCAACACTATTATTTACAGCAATTTAATTCCACGATTACGCTTGATCCTGAATTAATGAAGTTGGAACCCTTAAAAAAAGAGATTCTTTTAAATTTGACGGAAAAATGCCGTCGTTTTTTACCTACAGAACTTCGTGGGTAATATTTATTATAAGGAGCACATGATGGAGATAGAATTAAAAATGCTTGATGAAAGTTTGCCCGTACCCAAACCCGCACACGATGGTGATGCTGGTTGCGATTTATACAGCAGAATCGATATCGTTTTAAAACCAGGAGAGAGGGCGCTTATTCCTACTGGAATCGCTCTCTCTATTCCTGAAGGTTATGCGGGTTTTGTTCAGCCGCGCTCCGGTTTAGCCATAAAAAAGGGGGTAAGCATCGTGAACACACCCGGCTTAGTTGATTCAAAATATAGGGGTGAAATTTGTGCTATCGTTATCAATATGGATAAAAATGATGCTTTCAAAGTAAAGAAAGGAGATAAGATTTGTCAGATGGTGATACAAAAGGTTGAGGCCCCTACGTTTAAAGTGGTGTCTCGGCTCGATGAAACCATTAGGGGAAGTGACGGTTTTGGAAGCACTGGGTTTTAAATCACCTAAAAATTTAAACATCCTATCCAGATTAAGATTGGCCCTAACCGTTTTTTTAATTATGTTAGTCTCTGGCACAACAGGGTACGTATTAATTGAAAAATTTACCCTGTTGGATGCTTTTTATATGACAATGATTACTATTTCTACAGTAGGGTTTCGCGAAGTTAACACTCTTTCGCCAACGGGGAAGATATTTACTATTTTTTTAATAATTGGCGGTGTGGGAACGGGAATATATGCCTTAAGTGTTGCTGTCGAGTTTTTTATTGAAGGACATTTAATGGGGATGGTGGGGGAGAGAAGAATGGAGAAAAAGATTAACGAATTGAGAAACCATTACATTATTTGCGGTTTTGGAAGGGTTGGACGACAAATTGCCGCGGAGTTTAAAAAAGCCGGGGTGCCTTTTGTGATCATTGAAAATAAGCCAGAAGTAGCTTTCAAATTTCAAGAAGAAAGTTTTATGTTTATTGAAGGTGATGCCACTAACGATAAAATTTTAGAGATGGCCGGGACACTCAAAGCCAAAGGGCTGATTGCAGCCATAGATACGGATGCAGACAATGTTTTTGTTGTTTTGTCGGCAAAATCCCTAAATCCAGAAATATTTATTGTAGCAAGAGCAGATCTTGAAGAATCTGAGGGAAAATTGAAAAAAGCGGGAGCGGATAGAGTAATTTCTCCAACCGTAATAGGCGGTCGCAGGATGGCTTCTTTGATTTTAAAGCCAAATGCTTGTGACTATTTGGACATAGTTACACACGGTGAAGATTTAGAATTTCAATTGGAAGAGATTCGGGTTGGAAAGAATTCAATTTTAGTCAACAAGACTCTTGGAGAGGTAGACATTAAAAGTAAGACGGGAACACTTGTTCTAGCAATAAGAAAAGATGATAAATACAACACCAACCCCTCGTCTTCAACAATGATAAGCGAGGGTGATATATTAATTATCATAGGAACAAGAGGGCAAATGGATGCTTTGCAAATGTTGGTTAGCTAATTTTTTCAAAATGTTGGCAGATTCTTGTTGGAGATCGATGACTTGCCATAGGAAATACCATTGACACGCTAATGAAAGTCGCTTAAAAAGCTTCTGATGCTGTTATTCCACATAAATATGGTTGTCTAGAACGTGCCTCGTGCTGTAAATCGTTAGCACCATAAATCATTAGTAAGATATTTGATGTAGCGTAGAATTGTTTAAGAAAAAAGGGTTATCTGGGATTCTTATCTGCGTTAAGCAAGATAACATTAAATTTGTACCAACAAGCAAAGGGTGCTCTGGGAAAAAAGATTTAACCAAATTCCCAAAAGATTTTACGCCCGATAATATATCTTATGTAAACTACAGTTTTTTTTAAGTTTGTCTTTCCTGCCTTTGATTTGCTGCAAGCGCATATATAGATATAATTAAATTAACCCTCTATGGAAACGTGATATTTCGTTTCAAATTGTATTTTTGTCAATTCCTTCAAATCCTCTTCTATAAGTTTAATTTTTTTCTCGGCCTGTGTGCTTGATTTGTAACGATTTAGATTATGACCCTCATTTGTATCGATGTTTACCACCATCACCAAGTATTCGGTTTCATTGATTACTGAAAATTTTTTCGGCGGGATTTTATAAAGAATATCTTCTTTCCAATCAAACTCCTCCGGCTCGTTTTTATTTAATTTCACCAACTTAACTCTATAAAATTCATTCGCCTTGCCAAAGATTTTTATATCGATCATTCCTTAATTAATTCGACATATTGTGAACCCGAAGACACATAACCCTTGATCTCTTTTTCATCAGTTACTTCGTACCAACCGTTCTCCTTGGAAATAACAAACAATATAACATCTTTATCCAACCGATCTATAACGTTAGAATTTCTTGTTGGGGCGTCTCGCAAATTCAATCCACTCATAATAACCCTTATCTTCCCAATATACGTATTTTCTCGATCGTTAAGAGTTTTATTGTCTGCGTCCAAATCTTCTTTAATTGAATCTTTATCTGGTAACTTTTCAATTTTTTTAATTATCCTTGCATTCTCTTTTTTGGTCTTATTTTTTATGAGGTTTTGGGATTTTGCAGGATCTTTGCCATTGAATGTTGTAACCACAATCGAGCCAACAACGATAATAACGGCTGCCAGAAAACACCATGCCAAAATGGCTCTTACTTTTTTGCTAAATAACTTTTCTCTAGTTTTATCCGTAGTTCTTCCGATGGTCTTTAGCCCTATGGGCCAAAATTTCATTTTTTCTCCATCATCTAAACTCATAATGACAAATGGGAAGTTTGTCCTCATTTTTAATGAGTCTGTTTATATAATCTTTTGATTCTCTTGCCGGAAGGGCTTCATCGAACATTAAGTTTTTAGAAGAAGCGGTGGAGATCGTCATAATGTATTCTCGAATCCATTTTTACACTTTATTATTTGTTATTCTATCGGTCATAATCATTAACTTCCCTTTTCTTGTTGTATAAAACATCTTCAACAACATTAGCGAATTCTTTGGGGCTGAATGGTTTACAAATGTAACTGTGAGCTCCCAGCTCTATCCCCTTTTCTACTTCGGTTTTTTGTGTTTTTCCTGAAAGCATAATGATTGGAATTTTTTTGGTCTCAGGAATGTCCCGCAACTGTCTACACACTTCGTAACCATTGATTACGGGCATTATTACATCGAGAAGGATCAAGTCTGGGAGTTCTTTTTTAGCAATATCGATAGCAGTTTGCCCATCGGAAGCCAAAATTACCTCGAACCCTCTTCGTTCCAATGTGAACTGTATTAATTTTGAAATATCTGGTTCATCATCTACTACAAGAATTTTATTCTTGGTCGTTTTCAATTGAACCTCCCTCGATAATCTCTTTTACTTTAGAGGCGACAACATCGATTGAAAAAGGTTTTGAGATTTGATCTTCAACCAAGCTTAATGTCTCTGTTTTGGTTTTGTCAAATTCGTATGCTGTCATAACAATGATCGGTATCTTTGAAGTCTCTTTTGCTTTTTTAAGTTTTTGAATTACATTATAACCATTTAATTCGGGCATTTTGATATCTAAAAGAATAAGATCCGGATGCTCTTTTTTTGCCGCAATTATACCTTCTAAGCCATTGTAAGCAGTTATCACATTATAACCTTTGTCGGTAAGTATTTCTTTAGCCAATCTCACGAGATGTTTATCGTCATCTACAACCAAGATTTTTTTCGAGGCACCCATATGTTTAAGCGCGTCTCTTATCGTTTTTGTCAGTTTTTTCACATTTATCGGTTTTGTAAGATAATCGACCGCACCAAGCTTCATGCCTTTGTATTCATCTGAAACAATGGAAAGAATTATAACTGGTATATCGGCTGTATCGGATTTATCCTTTAATTCTTGAAGCACCTCAAAACCATCCATTTTATCCATCATTATGTCTAAAATAATTATGTCCGGTTTCTCTTGTTGGGCAACTATTACAGCCTCTTCGCCGCTGAAAGCTTTTATCACATTGTACCCTTCCTTCTCGAGATATATTTGGAGAAGCATTGCGATTTCGGGCTCATCGTCGACCACAAGAACCTTCTTGCCTCTTTTGACATCAGCAAGAACCTTTCCGAGTTCTTCTTTCTGTTTTACTTCTTGCACAATGGGAAGCGTAAAGAAAAATGAGCTACCCTTTCCAAGTTCACTTTTTACCCAAATTTTCCCTCCATGAAGCTCAATGATTGTTTTGCAAATCGATAAGCCTAAACCGCTTCCCCCAACATCCCTGGTTAAAGAACTGTCAACTCGAAAAAATTTCGTGAAAAGATTCGCTTGGTCTTCCTGAGATATTCCGATTCCCGTGTCGCTTATAGCGACCTGCGCTACGGAGCCATTTTGTGATACCTCAACTTTAAAGCTTCCCCCTGTTGGAGTATATTTTATTGCATTGCTTACTAAATTGGCTATCACCTGCGATAGTCGATCACGATCTGCAGCAACTTTTGCTAAAATTTTTGGTTTGACAATTTTTAAAATCTGTTTTTTCTGGTTTGCTAACGTTCTAAAAGTGTCAGTTACCTCAGTTAAGATTTCGCTTAAATCGCAAGATTTAATTTTAAGATGCACTCGTCCCGATTCTATTCTTGAGATGTCTAACAGGTCATTTATTAAATTTACAAGTCGGTCATTATTTTGTTTTACTATTCCTAAAAATTCCTTTTGTGTTTGATTAATGTCTCCAGCTTCCTGTTCTAAAAGAAGATCAACATAACCTTTGATTGAAGTGAGGGGTGTTCGTAGTTCATGTGAGACTGTTGAAACAAATTCGCTTTTCAATCTGTCAATTTCTTTTTCGGCGGTGATATCATGCAAAGATTTTACATAACCAAGAAATTTACCGTTTTTATCGAGTATAGGATTTGTGTTTACTTGTAAAATTCTATGAGTAAATTTTGTTGCAACAACCTGCTTAATTGAAGGTATTCCAGTTTCTTCCAATACCTCTGAGTTTAATTTGAAAAATTCACATTCTTTGCAATCATCTATCTTTTCAGAAAAAGTTCCATTAAATGATCCTCTGCAAAATGTGTTTGAATAAAGCCAGCAACGTGAATCTTTCTCATTGTAAGCGGGACATTCTTTGTGTCGACAATCGAAATGCTGCCAACATCTTTGAACTTTCTGGTTGTAATCCTTTTTTCCAATGCCCAATAAATCCGATATTTTAATATACTTATTTAAAATTTCTTTTCGCTTAATCCCTAAAAGTTGCTCTGCTGGAGAATTTACAAAAATAACTTTGTCGTTTTTGTCAAAAGCCACTATCCCGTCTGCTGTACTATAAAGAATTGCTTCCGCTATGTTTTGATTAAGTCCTTTCACACAAGCTCCTACTTTTTATAGATTTTCTAATGTCGTGCCCTTAAGGAATTGCTTTCGGGTTGTTTAGTCAAGACCATTTCCACCGTTTTTAATAATTCCGAGAAATCAAAAGGTTTGGTTATATAATCTTTAATGCCTTCCGCCTCTAAGCTTTTAATTTGTTCTTTGAGTTGATCGACGGCGGTTACCATCACTACGGGTATATTTTTTAATTTAGGTTGTTTTCTCAATTTTTCATTCACTTCCCAGCCACTCATTATGGGCATCATTATATCAAGCAAAATTAAGTCGGGCTCAAAAGAGGCGGCTTTTAGTAAAGCATCTTTTCCATCACAAGCCTCTTCAACCTCATAACCTTCTTTGCTGAGTTTAAAATTGAGCAAGTGAGCTATATTGAAATCATCGTCTACAACTAGTATCTTTTTCTTATCCATTTTTACCCTGTATCAATGTTTCATTGATTCTTGAAGTAAGCATTCTCATGGAAAAAGGTTTTGATACCTTGCTTGTGGCTAAGTTTAAAATTTCGGTTTTTCCATGATCAAAATCATAAGCCGTCATGATAATGATTGGAATTTCGCACATTTTTTTATTTTTTTTCATTACTTTAATTACTTCATAGCCGTCCATCTTTGGCATCCTAAGATCCAGAAGCAACAAATCTGGTTTCTCTTTTTTTAGCATATCGATCGCCTCAGCCCCATCATATGCCTTCACAACTTCAAGTCCGGCCTTCTTTAAATTAATTTCAAGGAAACCCACTATGTCTTTATCGTCGTCGGCTATGAGCACCCTTTTTTTCTTTTCTGGTTCACTCGTCCTCTCGATTAGCCGATTGACGCTTTCTACAAGTTTTTCTCTATTAACTGATTTTGGTAAGTAATCTGCCGCGCCCAAGCTATACCCTCTTTTTTCATCCAGTATGACGGATAAAACTATAACGGGAATTGATGCTGTGTTACTATCGGATTTCAACTTTTGTAAAACCTCGAATCCATCAATCTTGCCCATCATTATATCGAGTGTGATTAAGTCTGGTCGCTCCTTTTTTGCCATTTTAAGAGCTTCTTCGCCATCAAATGCTCGTATTACATAGTATCCTTCTTTTTCAAGATAGAGCTGTATCAACCGCGATATATCTGGCTCATCATCCACCACCAAAATTCTTATTCCTTGCTTAATTAATTCCGGCTCTCTGATTTCTTTAGCAATAGGAATCGAGAAACTAAAGGTACTTCCCTCCCCTTCTTTGCTTTCAACCCAAGTTTTTCCGCCATGGCGCTCAATGATTGTTTTGCATATAGATAAACCGAGCCCACTGCCTCCGGTTTCTTGAGTAAGAGAACTGTCGACTCGATAGAATTTTGTAAAAAGTTTCTTTTGGTCTTCTGGAGAAATACCCACCCCATTATCAAAAACGGAAACCACAACATAGTTTCCTTTGCGGTCAACCGATATTCCGATATCTTTTTCAGGAAAAGTGTATTTGATCGCGTTGCTAACAAGATTATTAAGCACCTGAATTATTCTATCATGATCGACTAAGACTTTGGGTAATCTATCGGGAATTTTTAATTCAAGCCTCAAACTTTTTTCTTCAATAAGTCCTTTAAAAGTGGAGACAACTTCTTGAATTATTGATTTGATATCATGTGTTTTTATTTCGAAAACTATCTTGCCCGATTCTATTCTGGAGATATCTAAAAAATCATTGATTAAATTAACAAGACGTTCACTATTTTGTTTTACGATGGTTAAGAAATCTTTTTGCATATCATTAAGCTCTCCTGCCTCTTCGTCGAGCAGAAGATCAACATAACCCTTGATCGAGGTTAGAGGGATTCGAAAATCATGAGATACCGTTGATACAAATTCATCTTTCATGGCACTCATTTGTCTTTCGAGCGTGATGTCATGAAGTGTTCTTACAAACCCAAGAAAGTTTCCAAGCTCATCAACGACAGGGCTGGTTTTAATTTGAAGAATTTTATTTGGGGGTTCATTTAACGCTATTTCCTCAATTATGGTGGCAAGCGGTTCCTCAAGTATCCTTGAATTCCTAGCAAAAATTTCGCAAGTGCGACATTTTTTTACTTTATCTCTGAACGTTCCCTGCTTTATCCCGTTGGGACACGTGTCCCCAACAATCCAGCAACGAGGATTTTCTTTAGCATAAACAGGACATTTTTTTTCCTTACAACCCTTTTCTTCCCAACAAAAAACCAACCCTTTTTTAGTTTGTCGCTCTCTTCCCAATAATATAGATATGGGAATTGACTTACCAACCACTTCGTCTGATTTGGTGTTTAACATGGCTTCTGCCGATGAGCTAAGGTGAACTATCCTGCCAGTTCGATCGGTTACTATCACTCCATCCGCTATACTAGAAAGAATTGCGTGCAATTCACTTCTCTCCAGCAAGCCATTTTCAAACTTCACAGTTTTTTCTCCTAAACCTCAAAAAAATGCTTTAATTTTAGCATTCACCACAAACACAAAATATCCTTTTTAAATTACGTTAATTCTATCACAAAATAAGCGAATTCAAAATTAAGAGGTTAGATATTGCTAATTTTGATAACTAGGGCTTACCTGCTCCGACAAAATCTGAACGAGTGTTTAAACTCTGAATCCTAACCACATCATCTGTACATGGTGCATGAATAAAGTTGCCGTTACCTACATATATTCCTACGTGGGAAATACCGTCTTTGCCGAAAAATACCAAGTCACCCGCCATCATCTCTGATTTAATTATTTTCTTGCACTGTCCATATTGGAGAGCAGCAGAATGGTATAGATTAATCCCAACCTTTTTATAAACATACATTGTAAAACCGGAACAGTCGAACCCGTTTGGAGCAGAACCTCCCCAAGCGTAAGGGGCGCCAAGATAATTTTGAGCTATGGAGACTATTTCCGACCCGTTGCAAGTTGAATCCGTTGTTTCCAAAGGTGTCTTTTGATTTTGTTTTGTCTCGTCTGAACCTTCTGTGCCGGTAGTTTCGGGTTGCTCTTCTAAAATTTTCTTTGGCTCATCAAATCTTAATTTTAACTGTCTTTCTTCTTCCTTTTTGATGAGCGATGCAATGTTTCTGTTGATGTTGTTAAAAATAACTTCTTTATTCTTAAGCTGCGATTCAATGGAATTCTTTTTCTGATTTAATTCCCCCGCAAGAGCTTTGAGTTCTTGTTCCTTCTCTTTCAGCCCCTTTTCCTCTTTTTCTAGCTGTTTTTTAATTTCTTGAACTTGAACCAATATCTTTTTATCTTGGCAATTTATTCTTACAAGGAAATCCAATCGAGTAATAAAATCTCTAAAATCTCGGGAAAATAATATGGATGAAAATAAGCTTACCTCTTCGTGTTTGTAGATTTGGGCTAAACGTTTATTTAAAATTTGTTGACTCTCGGATAATTTTTTGACGGTTTCACTCAACAACTGCGAATTGTTGTCAATTTCTTTTTTTGTTGCATCGATTTTAACGTTGGTTAAATTATATTGCTCGATGGTCTCTTCAAGAAGACCATTAATTGAATTAATTTGAGACCCAATCTCTTCCGCTTCGATATTTTTCTCATCGATATCAACAGGCACAGCAACAACTTTTAAAGTTGGAAACATAAATAATATCAAACAAATGAAGACGAAAACTCTTATTTTTTGTTTGAGTTTAATAAAAAACACCCTACCACCTATTCTTTTACCTGTTTGGGCAGGGCATATTTTATATAACTATGTTATCGACCAAAAACGCCAAGCACTTTAGTTGTTGTATTAAGTTGAGCAGATTCCTTCTTGAGCACTTGTTGCCTCATCTAAAAATGTATTCCAAATGATTATTCGTTGACTCATTTAAAATGTACTCGAAAGCAGATGTGTCTGTCGCCTCCTTTTCTTTTAATTCTCTCTTTATTTTATTGACATT
>DSBK01000056.1 GCA_011046085.1 Actinomycetota bacterium | reverse complement strand
GTTAAAGGATTACCCGGAGCAATGGCTGGAGAGATGCTTGAGTTTCCCGATGGTGTTTATGGGGTGGTTTTAAATTTAGAGGAAGACAAAATAGGCGCCGTGCTTATGGGTGAAGCCACTGGAATTAAAGAAGGGGATACTGTAAAGCGAACAGGTAAAATACTTCAGGTTCCTGTGGGTGAAGGTATGGTTGGAAGGGTTGTAAATGCCCTGGGCCAACCCATCGACGGAAAGGGCCCCATAAGGACCGATAGTTTTCGACCTATCGAATGGAAGGCACCCGGTGTTGTGGAAAGACAGCCCGTAAAAGAACCACTTCAGACAGGAATAAAAGCCATTGATTCCATGATTCCAATTGGCCGAGGTCAAAGAGAGCTCATCATTGGGGACAGGCAAACCGGCAAGACAGCCATTGCAACTGATACTATTATTAACCAGCAAGGAGAGGGCGTTATCTGTGTTTATGTAGCCATAGGCCAGAAAGCTTCAACTGTTGTCCAAGTTGTAAAAGATCTTGAGGAACGAGGGGCCATGAGTTACACGGTTGTTGTAAGCGCCCCTGCCGATGAGTCGGCGCCGCTTCAATACATTGCTCCTTATGCAGGTTGTGCCATAGCTGAATATTTTATGTATAAGGGCGGGCACGCGCTTTGTATATATGATGACCTTTCAAAACATGCTCAGGCTTATAGGCAAGTTTCATTGGTTTTGCGCCGTCCTCCGGGTCGTGAGGCTTATCCAGGAGATATTTTTTATCTTCACTCTCGTTTACTGGAAAGGGCCGTAAAATTAAGCGATAAAAACGGAGGAGGTTCCTTAACTGCTTTGCCGATTGTTGAAACTCAAGCGGGAGATGTTTCGGCTTATATTCCGACCAACGTTATCTCAATTACGGACGGTCAGATTTTCTTAGAGAGCGACCTCTTCTTTGCAGGAATAAGACCGGCTATCAACGTTGGTATATCTGTTTCCAGGGTTGGAGGTAACGCGCAGATTAAAGCAATGAAACAGGTGGCTGGCAGCCTACGACTTGATTTGGCTCAGTTTAGGGAGCTTGAAGCATTTGCCCAATTTGGTTCAGAACTGGATGAGGCGACCAAGGCACAGCTTTCGCGCGGTGAGAGAATGGTGGAAATCTTAAAACAAGGTCGCTATGTTCCTGTGCCGGTTGAGAAACAGGTCATTATCATTTATGCGGGCGTTAATGGTTATCTTGACGATGTTCCCGTTGATAAAGTTTGTCAGTTTGAGACAGATATTTTGCAGTTCATAGAAGGAAATTATCCTGAAATAAGTCATAAAATTCGTGAAGAAAAGGTACTTTCTGAAGGAACTGAAGCTGTTTTGAGGAAAGCTATCGAGGAATTTAAAATAACTTTTGTGGAGCAATAAATTTTATTTAAGGGATGTATGAATTTTGGCTAGAACCCGTGAGATAAAAAGGCGAATAAAGAGCATTGACAATACCAAGCAGATAACAAGAACCATGGAGATGGTTGCGGGGGCAAAGATTAGAAAATCCCAGGAGAGGATCGAAAATTCTCGCCCCTACACAACAAAGATGATGGAAGTTCTTGCCAACCTATCTTCGTATGTTAAAGCCGGGAAACATCCGCTTTTAGAAGTTCATGAAAAACAGGAACGGGTTTATGTTTTGTCGATAACCTCAAACAGGGGATTGTGCGGAGCTTTTAACACAAACATCATTCGTAAAACCGAAAGTATTTTAGAAAGAGAAAAACAAGCAGATCGCGAGATACTTCTGTCGGTCGCTGGCCAGAAAGGTATCAATTACTTTAAATATTGCGGCTATGAATTGTTGTCAGAATATACCGAGATTGGCGATTCACCTAAATTTGAAGATGCTCGCGAAATTGCTGCTAAAATTATGGAGATGTATATAAACCACGAGGTTGACAAGGTTTTAATTGTCTTTAATCACTTTAAATCCGTAATGGACCAAAGACCGATTGAATACAATATTTTACCCATTGAAAAAGATATGGCGGAAGGCGAAAAAGAGCGTGTAATTCGCGATGATTATATATTTGAGCCGTCTCCTGAAAAAGTACTCTACGAGCTTTTGCCAACTTATGTGGAGACGTTGGTTTATCGAACATTGATGGAATCTGTGGCTAGTGAGCATGGTGCGCGCCGAACGGCTATGAAAGCTGCAAGCGATAACGCTGTAGAGATGATTGGCCAGCTTACAATGACTTTCAACAGGGCCAGGCAAGCTCAAATTACGCAAGAGATTTCCGAAATTGTTGGTGGAGCAGAAGCACTAAAATAAAGAGGTGAGCTAATTAATGAATATTGGAAGAATAACCAAGGTCATTGGGCCAGTAGTTGATGTTGAGTTTGCTTCCGGTAATTTGCCGGAAATTTATACTGCTCTAAAGATTGAGAAAGAGGGAGCAGAGGGCAAGATCGAACTGATAGTGGAAGTTCAGCAACACATCGGGGAAAACCAAGTAAGGGCAGTTGCAATGGATTCAACAGATGGTCTTGCCAGAGGGACGGAGGTTATCGATACGGGCGAGCCGATAATGGTTCCTGTTGGAGAAAAAACACTGGGCAGGATATTTAATGTTTTGGGAAAGACCATTGATCATGGTGAGCCCATTGTTACCAGGGAAAACTACCCAATTCATCGGGAGGCGCCCGAATTTGAGGAACTGGAACCAACAACCGAGATTTTTGAAACGGGCATTAAGGTCATAGATCTTTTGGCTCCATACGTTAAAGGTGGAAAAACCGGACTCTTTGGAGGGGCTGGTGTTGGAAAGACCGTTCTTATCATGGAGCTCATTCACAACATTGCTACCGAGCACGGGGGTTATTCCGTATTTAGCGGTGTAGGCGAAAGGACTAGAGAAGGAAATGATTTATGGCTTGAGATGAAGGAGTCCGGTGTTATCGACAAGACGGCTCTCGTTTATGGTCAGATGAACGAGCCCCCAGGAGCGAGACTTAGGGTTGGTTTAACCGGGCTTACGATGGCTGAGTATTTTCGCGACCAAGGGCAAGATGTTCTTTTCTTTGTCGACAACATATTTAGATTTGTTCAAGCTGGTTCCGAAGTATCAGCTCTCTTGGGCAGGATGCCCTCCGCTGTTGGTTATCAACCAACCCTGGGAACTGAGATGGGTGAATTACAGGAAAGAATTACTTCCACCAAGAAGGGTTCTATCACCTCGGTTCAGGCAATTTATGTTCCCGCCGATGACTTGACGGACCCTGCGCCCGCTACGACATTTTCTCACCTCGATGCAACGACTGTTTTATCACGGCAGATTGCTGAGCTTGGAATATATCCTGCTGTTGATCCCCTCGATTCAACATCGAGAATTCTTGATGTTGCCTTTATCGGCGACGAGCACTATTCGGTTGCCCGCAAAGTGCAGGAGGTTTTACAACGCTACAAAGAATTACAGGACGTTATCGCAATTTTAGGTATGGATGAGCTTTCGGAAAATGATAAAGTTATTGTTCAAAGAGCCAGGAAGATACAGAAGTTTCTTTCTCAGCCATTTTTCGTAGCCGAGCAATTTACCGGAAATCCGGGCGCTTATGTTTCCTTAAAGGACACAATTAAGGGATTCAAAGAAATTGTTGAAGGCAAGCATGATGATCTCCCCGAACAAGCATTTTATATGGTCGGCACCATAGAAGATGCAATAGAAAAAGGCAAAAAGGTAAGCCAAAGTACAGAAACAGAAGCTTAAGGGAGTAGATTATACATGAGTGATAAGTATGTAACTTGTGAAGTGGTGACACCTGAGCGGGTATTATATAGCGGTAATGTAAAGATGGTTGTGGCTCCCGGCTTGGAGGGAGAGGTTGGGATTTTACCTCTCCACGCCCCAATGGTTGCGGTTCTTGGCGTGGGCGAATTGCGATTGAAACTTGATGAGGATAAGCAGGAATATATTGCTATACATAAGGGATATATTCAGGTTTTAGAAGATAAAGTCATCATTCTTGTCAATTTTGCGGAGTTTGCATCTGAAATTGACATTAAAAGGGCAAAAGAAGCAAAAGAGAGGACTACTAAGGAAATCGCAGAAGCTCAGAAAAAAGGCGAGGATTACTACAAAGCTCAAATTGATTTAGAAAAAGCTGAAAACAGAATCCGAATCAGTAAAAGAATTTAACTTAGGAAGTTAAATTCAAAAAGGTTAATTATATGTAACAAACCCTTGATTTTATTTAAGGGTTTGTTTTTTGCTTTGTTGACGGATTATAATTTAAGCTTAAAATGAATTTTTAATTTTGTTATTTAAGGAGATGCTGGTGGAAAAGCTGGTAATTAAGGGCGGAAATAGGTTAAAAGGAGAAGTTAAGGTTAGCGGAGCTAAAAATGCTGCCTTAAAGCTTATGGCCGCCTCGATATTGAGCAATGATGAGGTTGTGCTGAAAAACATCCCAAAGATTAAAGATGTCTTTTTAATGGTGAAGGTCCTTGAAGAACTCGGGATGGGTGTGAATTTAGATGATTCAGGGAAGGCAACTATCGTGCCGGCAAATCCCCTTAAACACGAAGCTTCTTATGAACTTGTAAATCAAATGCGTGCTTCAATCATAGTTTTAGGTCCATTGTTAGCAAAAGTGGGCAGAGCGCGCGTTGCTTTGCCGGGTGGATGCAAAATTGGTTTAAGGAAGATAGATTTTCATTTGCGAGGACTTGAAAAATTGGGAGCTAAGATAAATGTTGAACATGGATTTATCGAAGCTGAAGCCGATGTTTTAAAAGGGGCCGATGTCAGTTTTGACTTTCCGAGTGTTGGAGCGACTGAAAATGTTTTAATGGCTGCGGTTAAGGCAAAAGGAACAACCGTTATTGAAAATGCCGCGAGAGAGCCCGAAATAACCGATCTGGTTTGTTTCTTAAAACAGATGGGTGCAAAAATTGAGGGAACTGGGACAAGCACATTGATTATTGATGGGGTGGACAAACTCGGCGCTTCAAAGGAATACTCCGTCGTTTCCGATAGGATAGAGGCTGGAACTTTTATGGTGGCGGTGGCTCTAGCTGGCGGTGAAATCTTAATCAAGAATGCGCCGCTTGATTTTATGGGCATTGTTTTAGAAAAATTAACCGGGGCTGGTATAAAAATTGATGAGACCGCTGATGGGCTTCATGTTTCTCGAGACGAAGAGATTAAACCGCTAGATGTAGTTACGTTGCCATATCCTGGCTTCCCGACCGATATGCAGGCTCAAATAATAACCCTGCTGTCTTTGGCCGGCGGAACCAGCATAGTTACGGAAAATGTTTTTGAAAACAGATTTATGCTCATTGATGAGCTAAACAGAATGGGAGCAAATATTCGCGTTCAGGGTCCTCACGCAATCATAAAAGGAGTTGAAAAGTTTTTTGGGGCTTCCGTAAGAGCGACCGACTTAAGAGGTGGGGCAGCTTTGGTTCTGGCGGGGCTAGCCGCCAAGGGGATAACTGAAGTTATTGATATCTCCCATATCGACAGAGGATATTCAAATCTGGACACCAAATTTAGAGCCCTTGGCGCAAATATTTTTCGTACTGGCGAAAGAGATTCACTTAAGGATTAACTTGTAGTTTCAGGAAAATTTACTTTTCTGTCGGGAGATATTACTTCAACCCAGGTTTGACCTCTATTTAGTTGGAGTTCATTTCCAGACTCATCGTAAAATTTTATTATTTTTGATAAGCTATCTCGAACCCATTTTCCTTTAAATACTTTGCCATCAAGAAAAGCGTATCCTTCTCCGCTTCCGACATTACCAATTCTTACACGTCCTATCTTATCAACCACGCTTATTGATGTTTTTTGAACTAAAATGTTTTTTACTTCTAACTGATTGCCGGAATTGCGGTCTTTATGTGCTAAACCACTCATGAAACGCAGATAGGAATTCTTTTCTTTGTTGTATTCGTACCGGACCTTGAATTTGGGAGATGAAAAATCTATTTCTACGTATGTTTCTTCGGGGCGATCCTCAACGGGAGCATCTTTTTTGAATTTAAAAGGCTCGAAGCTGGAGTCGGTGTCGAATTTTCTCTCAGCGGCCCGCTTTCGTAAATTTTCAGTTGATGTATAAAGATTATGAGGCATTTTGCGGTCTTTAGCTCTCCAGTAAGCTCCCGAGTTTGCAAATTCATCCAAGTCGGCGATATTAAGACTTTTTACCATTGAATAGCCGGTTGGGGAACCGCCGCAATGCGCTAAAAGAGCATCATATCCCTTTGCTATCTCGGCGAAATATTCTCGCACACTTCTGACGGGTCCTATGTTTTTGCACTCGCTGTGGGTGTAAATCGCCAAGAATCTTGTAATTCCTCCTTCGGCAACCACCTCATATATGGTGCAAGCATCTTCTAAGCCCGACTGAGGACGCGCCGCTGGGTGGTTTTCAACGATTACCGCAATCGGTCTAAGTTCCGAATTTTCTTTGGAGGTCTCTTCTCCGCAAACCGAACAAAAATATGCAGGAGGGGTTACAACCGTTGCCTGTGTTTTTTTCTTAGCTTTTTTATCCATTTTTATTGGCTCTTTGGGTTTTAAAAAAGCGTAAATGCCAAGTGAAGTTGCGATAACAACTCCTATAACAGCAAGTAAAATAATTAGAGTCTTCTTTTTCAATTTCTCCACATCCTTTTTTAATTTTAAAAAATTATATCACAAGGAATTAACTTGTCTAAATTTTGTTAAAGGGATAAACTTTTTTTCATATGATTGGAAAAGGGAGGAGATTTATTTGGACATAGACGCGATTAAAAAAATAATACCTCATAGATATCCGTTTTTGTTGGTGGACAAAATTTTGGAGATTGAAGAAGGAAGGCGCGCTGTAGGTATAAAAAATGTTACTGCCAATGAATACTTTTTTGTCGGCCACTTTCCGGATTATCCTGTGATGCCGGGGGTTTTAATAGTTGAAGCGTTGGCTCAAGTTGGAGCTGTTGCGATTTTGAGCAAAGAAGAAAACAAAGGAAAGATTGCTTTTTTTGCGGGGATTGATGGAGTAAGGTTTAAAAAACAGGTTCGTCCTGGTGATCAACTGAGGTTGGAGACGGAAATTATTAAAGCAAAGGGGCCCATTGGCGTGGGGCAGGCAAAAGCGACTGTCGATGGGGAAATAGTTGCTCAGGGTGAGTTAATGTTTGCAATAAAGTGAAAGAGAGTTTGTTCGACACGATATTGGCTTTGTGATAATATTTACTAGTTTTTGTTAGAAGAGGGTGAAAATGTCTCTAAAAGATAAAATAAGTAAGAAAACTGTAAAGATTGGAATAGTTGGCTTAGGTTATGTGGGGCTACCTTTGGCTGTTGAAATGGCACAAGCGGGCTTTAATGTGACAGGCATAGATGTTGATGGCAAAAAGGTCAGTATGATTTCCAAGGGGAAAAATTACATTCCTGACTTAGACGAGAATACGATCAAGAGTTTGGTTAAAGATGGTTATCTTGAGGCAACAAGTGATTTTAATATAGTTAAAAACTTAGATGTAATAATCATATGTGTTCCCACGCCCCTCAATAAGATGAGAGAGCCGGATACCTCATATATCTCAAGTAGTATAAATTCAATTTCTCCACATTTAAAAAAAGGGCAATTAATAATTCTTGAAAGCACATCTTATCCAGGAACAACCGAAGAGATTATCTTGCCCGTGATTGAAAAATGTGGTTTTAGAGTGGGGGAAGATATTCACCTTGCTTTTTCACCCGAAAGGGTTGATCCAGGGAACAAGGGGTTTTCCATTAAAAACACTCCAAAGGTTGTTGGAGGTGTCACGAAGAAATGTACTGATATAGCTTCTTTAATGTATGCTCAGATCGCAGATGAAGTAATATCGGTCTCCTCTCCCAAAACAGCGGAGATGACAAAACTTTTAGAAAACATATTTCGTTGTGTAAACATAGCGCTGGTTAATGAGATTATGATTTTATGTAACCGTATGGGAATAGATGTATGGGAGGTTATAAAGGCGGCCTCGACAAAGCCATTTGGTTTTATGCCCTTTTATCCTGGCCCAGGATTGGGCGGACATTGTATTCCAATAGATCCCTTTTATCTTTCCTGGAAGGCCAAAGAGTATGATTTTTATACCGAGTTTATTGAGCTTGCCGGAAAAGTAAATCAAAATATGCCATATTACGTTGTTACAAGAATCTCGGAAGCTTTAAACGATGTTCAAAAAAGCATCAATGGCTCCAAGATTCTTATTTTGGGAGTTGCTTATAAAAAAGATATAGATGACTTAAGGGAATCGCCGGCCTTAGAGATCATCAAGATTCTTAAAGAAAGAGGCGCGCATATTTCCTATCACGATCCTTATATAAGTGAGTTTGAAGTCGAAGGAAGCATCTTTAATTCTCAACATGTCAATGAGAAGATGCTTGAAGAGAAGGATTGTGTTGTGGTGATTACCGATCATTCTAATGTAGATTATAATTTTATTGCCAAAAAAGCCAGTCTTGTGGTTGATACAAGAAATGCTTTAAATGATTTTGATTATGGAAATATTGTTAAGATTTAAATATTAGGAGTTTACGTGGATAAAATCAATGTAGCCGTAGTTGGCCTTGGTTATTGGGGTCCAAATTTAGTTCGAAATTTTAACGGAATACCAAACGTAAGTTTGATTGCTTGCTGCGATCTATCTGAAGAGAATTTGCGGAAAATAAATCAACTTTACCCATCGGTTAAGACTACTCAGGATTACAACGAGATTTTAAATGACTTAAACATAGATGCGATTGTGGTTGCCACATCCGCTCCCACTCACTACGATTTGGCCAAGCAAGCTTTAATACATGATAAACATGTTTATGTCGAGAAACCCCTTACTCTTGAAAGCGCAACCTCCACCGAGTTGGTTGATTTAGCCGAAAAGAGGAACAGGATTTTAATGGTTGGGCATTTGCTTGAGTATCATCCGGCCATTCGCAAGATTAAGTCTTATATTGACTCCGGAGAAATAGGAGAAGTCTATTACTTATATTCTCAACGTTTAAATTTGGGGAAAGTAAGACGTGACGAAAATGCTCTTTGGAGTTTGGCGCCTCATGATATATCAGTTATTCTGTATCTTCTTGATATGGAGCCGGTTGAGGTTACAACCCGAGGTGAATCTTATCTTCGTGATGGAATTGAGGACGTTGTTTTTTGTAGTTTGCATTTTTCCAATGGTGTTATGGCGCATATGCAACTTAGCTGGCTAGATCCCCACAAAATAAGGAAACTAACCATAGTGGGCAGCAAGAAAATGGTTGTTTTTGATGACATGGAAAGCGCAGAAAAAATAAAGATTTACGATAAAGGCGTCGAGGGCTTGGGAAACCAGGATTACAAATCTTATGGAGAGGATTTGACTTTACGCTTTGGAGATATAGTTATGCCCTCAATAAATATGAAGGAACCTCTGCGCACCGAATGCATGCATTTTATAGAGTGCATAATGGAAAGGAAAATACCTTTAAGCGATGGGCGTGATGGTTTGAGGGTTGTTAAGGTTTTAGAAGCCGCGCAAAAATCTTTGAAAAATGGCGGCATACCCACAAAGATAGGAGATGTTTAAAATTGGCTAACCGTAGTATTGCTGATTCAGCTAAGACGGGTTTAAATTTTAAAATGGGTCAAAATGTTGTTATTTTTGAAGATGTGAAAATTGGCTCCAACGTGATTTTGGGGAATAACGTCATTATTTATCGAGACGTTCAAATTGGAGATAACGTAACCATAGCCGACAATGTTGTTTTGGGAAGGCAACCAAAGCTTGCTCCCTCAAGCACCGCAAAAGTAGAAGGAATTTTATCTCCCCTTGAAATTGGTTCAAACTGCAGCATAGGTACGGGCGCGGTTATATACGCGGGAACAAAACTGGGTGAAAATGTTACGGTGGCCGATTTGGCTACAATAAGAGAGAAGGTTAAAATTGGCGATTTTGTTGTTGTTGGAAGAGGGGTTGCCATTGAGAACGAGGTTTCCATTGGTGATCATACTAAGATGCAGACCAACTCCTACATTACAGCTTACAGTGTTTTAGAGGACCATGTTTTTATAGCTCCGATGGTTACCTTCACTAATGATAATTATATGGGTCGCACCGAAAAGAGACTTAAGGAGATGAAGGGGGCTCATGTAAAAAGAGGGGCAAGGATCGGAGGAAATTCCATTTTGCTTCCAGGAATCGTAGTGGGAGAGGAAGCTTTTATCGCTGCTGGCTCCATAGTAACCAAGGATGCCCCGGCCTATAAACTTGTGATGGGGGTTCCTGCTAAGGTGATAAGAAATGTTCCAGAAGAGGAGTTATTGGAAAATCAGTAACGGGTAGCGTATGGCAGATGCTTGCCCGTCGCTGGCGGGGCTGATGGCAGATGGTTTTAACTATAAGCTATTGAGTAAGCGGAAGCGAACGAGCTAACAAACTCCCAATCAATAGACTAATAATTAAGCAGGAGGTTTTATGAGTATTCCACTTTTAGATTTACAGGCTCAATATCGTTCGATTAAAAATGAAATGGATGCGGCTGTTATGGAAGTTATGGAAAGCTGTCATTTTATTTTAGGGAGCAAGGTTCAGGAGTTAGAAGAAAGATTGGCCACTTTTTGTGGGACAAAGTATGGAGTTGGAGTTGCAAATGGGACAGATGCTTTAATCTTGTCTCTTGAAGCAATGGGCATAGGGCCTGGCGACGAAGTAATTACCACCCCGTTTACTTTTTTTGCGACCGCTGAATGTATTTCTCGCGTGGGGGCAAAACCCGTTTTTGTGGACATCGAACCCGATACATTTAACTTAAATACAGGGTTGATAGAAGAAAAAATTAATGAAAACACCAAGGCCATAATTCCCGTTCACATATTCGGTCAGCCGGTTGACATGGATGCCATCATGACTATTGCCAAAAAATATAATTTAAAGGTTGTAGAGGATGCTTGCCAAGCTATCGGAGCGGAATTTAACGGAAAAAGAATTGGCGGTCTGGGAGACACGGGTTGTTTTAGTTTCTTTCCCAGCAAAAATCTGGGATGCGCGGGCGATGGTGGCGCTGTGGTTACAAACGATACGGACTTAGCTGAAAAAATTCAGCTTCTAAGGCAACACGGGAGCCCGAAAAAGTATCATCATACAGTTTTGGGTCACAACAGCAGATTGGATGCTCTTCAAGCGGCAATACTTCTTGTAAAACTAAAATACATAGACTCTTGGAACGACAAGCGTAGAGAAAATGCTTATCTCTACAATGAACTCTTAAAAGGCTTAGATGTTGTAACTCCTTATGAGTTAGATAATATTAAGCACGTTTATCACCTTTACATCATTCGTACAAAGAAACGCGATATTCTTGAAAAGGCTTTAAAAGAAACGGGAATAGGCACGGGCGTATATTACCCACTTCCGCTTCATCTTCAGGAAGTTTATGCGGATTTGGGTTATAAGTGGGGGGATTTGCCAGAGAGCGACAGGGCTTCCAAAGAAACCATCGCGCTTCCGCTCTTTGCCGAGCTTAAAAGAGAGCAAATTGAATCCGTGGTGGAAGTTGTCAAAAAGGCAATATCATAATGAAGGTTGCTTCCATTGTTGGGGCGCGTCCTCAGTTTATAAAGGCCGTGCCAATATCAAAAGAGATACGAAAAAATCATCGAGAAATCTTGATTCATACCGGTCAGCACTATGACGAGGAGATGTCGGCTATCTTTTTTGAGCAGCTTGGTATCCCTGAGCCCGATTACAATATCGGGGTCGGTTCCGCTTCTCAGGGAAAGCAAACCGCCGATATGCTTGCCGGAATCGAAGAAGTTATTTTAGCCGAAAAACCAGATATTGTTCTCGTTTACGGGGATACGAATTCTACTCTTGCTGGTGCCTTGGTGGCCGCTAAGCTCAACATTCCCTTGGCTCATGTTGAGGCAGGGTTGAGGTCTTTTGACAAATCGATGCCCGAAGAAGTAAATCGAATTTTAACCGACCATGTTTCCGACTATTTATTTTGTCCTACGCAAACTGCAATAGATAATCTACGAAACGAGGGGTTCACCAATGTTTTTAATGAAGGAAAATTTGTTTCCGAGTCTTGTGACTCCCCATTCCCCACTCCCCACCTGCCTGCCGTCAGGCATGGCTCCCCACTAGTTTGTAACGTTGGGGATGTGATGTTCGATACCGCAATTTATTTTGGTAAGGTTGCTGAAAACAAATCAGATATATTAGATAAGCTGGGTTTAAATAAGAAAGAATATTTATTAGCAACGATACACAGAGCTAGCAATACTGATAATATTGATAATCTCTCACAAATTGTAGAAGCTTTTTGTAATCTAAACAATGAAACTCTCATTTTTCCGGTTCATCCCAGGACCAGAAAGAGCTTGGATGATAATGGACTATTATCGAATCTAAATGATTCAAAAAATGTTAAATTAATAGATGCGGTTGGTTATTTAGACTTTTTAATGCTTGAAAAACATGCCAAAAAGATATTGACTGACTCCGGCGGAGTTCAAAAGGAGGCATATTTCTTCAAGGTTCCCTGTATAACTCTAAGAGAAGCTACTGAGTGGGTGGAAACTGTAGAAGATGGTTGGAATATATTGGTGGGCACGAATCACAAGGTTATCTTGGAGGCGGTCGAAAGTTTTTGGCCAGACGGTTCTCAGAGACAGGTTTTTGGAGATGGGCATACCGCCGAAAAGATAGTTAAGATACTTGGTGAAAGTGTAATATAAAATAATAACTAAAATCACAATGATGAGTAGGGCGTCATTGCGAAGGAGTGTAACGACTGAAGCAATCTTGAGACTGCCGCGCCTTACAGAACAAGGCTCGCAGTGACGATTTTGTGTGTCATTGCGAGGAACGATAGTGACGAAGCAATCT
>DSBK01000019.1 GCA_011046085.1 Actinomycetota bacterium | reverse complement strand
TCTTCAACGAGTTGTTTTTTTTCCGCCTTTTCGAAAACAACATCAGATGTCCCGCGAGGTACCTTAAATTTCAAAAACAATCCTCCAATCCTTATTACAATAAATCTCTAAGAAAAGGGTTGAGTTCTTTCTCTTCTTTAATTGTTGTTTCTTCTCCGTGACCCGGCAAAATTCTCGTCTCATCGGAAAAATTTAAAATCTGTTTTAATGAATTCATCAAAGTTTCAAAAGACCCGCCCGACAAATCGGTTCTTCCTACAGAGCCCGCAAAAAGCAAATCCCCCGTAAAAAGAATATTGGAAGCTTTTATCGAAACGCTTCCTGGAGTGTGACCGGGTGTGTGTATAATCCCCAACTCCAAGTCCCCCACCGTTAGCACTTGACCATCATATATATTTTCTAAAGGTAAATCAATTGAAAAATTGTGCCCCAAATACAAAGAAAGATTCCTTGACGGCTCTTTTAATAGCGCCTCGTCATCTTTGTGAACATAAATTGGAGCGTTGGTATTCTTTAAAATCTCCACGATGGCCCCAATATGATCATAGTGCCCAT
Organism: Actinomycetota bacterium; assembly: GCA_011046085.1. Lineage (GTDB taxonomy): Bacteria > Actinomycetota > Aquicultoria > UBA3085 > Oleimmundimicrobiaceae > DSBK01. The sequence continues at coordinate 12,401 of DSBK01000019.1, read as the reverse complement.
GAGTTAAAATTATCAGCTTAACAATAAGCTCTTTTTTACGTATCAGCTCTAAAATAGTTTTTGCATCACCGCCCGGATCAATAACCACAGCTTCTTTATTATCGGAAACAAGCACATAACAGTTCGTCCCAAGCGGCCCAACTACTAGTTTATGTAAAATCAATATTCCCCCTTGTTCGTTCATTGTTCGTTGTTCATAACTATAAATTTGTTGTTTACGATTTTGCTATCAGCTATCAGTCATCTGCTGTCAGCCATCAATCATAAACCATCTGCTATTAAAATTTCTTCTTACTATCCAACAAAATGGTTACCGGGCCGTCGTTTATAATTTCCACTTTCATCATAGCTTGAAATTTTCCTTCACTTACATTAATTCCCTCTCCCATCAGTCCTTTAATTACAGTTTTATAAAGGGCCGTCGCCTTATCGGGCAAAGCGGCCTCAATGAAACTTGGGCGTCTTCCTTTTCTGCAATCTCCAAAAAGCGTAAACTGTGAAACGACCAAAACCTCTCCGGAAATATCTTTAACGGACAAATTCAACTTTCCATCTTCATCGGGAAAAATACGCAAGTTCGAAATTTTATTGACCATATAGCTCGCATCCGAAGCGCTATCTTCATTTGCCACACCTAATAAAACTACAAGGCCTTGCCCGATGGAAGCAAAAACTTTTTCGTCAACCAAAACCTTTCCTTGACTTACTCGTTGAACAACCGCCCTCAATTGCACTCCTTAATAACTTAAGTCGAAACACGGTAAGCATCAAAAACGTTATCAATATTCTTAACATTTGCCAAAATATTTTCCAGATGCGCCAAACTGCTTATATCGAAGACAAACTTAAATATCGCCGTATTATCCTTACCAGTTAAAACCGACGCGGAACGGATGTTTACGCCCAAATCGCTTATCGTCGAGCTTATATCCCTAAGCAACTTAGTCCTATCAATTGCCTCCACTTGAATTTCGGCTTGAAATGTTTCCTTCCCACCTAAATCCCACTCTACCTTTATTAACCTATCAGGATACTTTTTCTTTAAATTATTCACATTTGAACAGTTATTACGATGAACCGTGGCGCCTCTTCCCACCGTGATAAAGCCAATTATCTTATCCATTGGAACAGGGTCACAACATCTTGCTAAGCGAACCAAAGCGTCATCAATCCCTTCGATTTTCACCCCAACGGCCGTTCGCCTTGGTTTTTCCTCAGGTTGGGATGGAATAAGTTCAATCTCCTTCTCCTCTTTACCCGCCTTCAAAACGTGAAGTATTTTGGTGACCACTTGTTTTGGAGAAGTGTTCCCTGCCCCTATATTGGTATACAGAAACTCAGCATCGGAAAACTTTAAATCCTTTAAGACCACTCCCATTATATCCGCCGAAACAGCGCTTAAGCCATATCCTTTTTTACGAAGTTCTTTTTGTAATAATTCTTTCCCGATATGTTCGGTCCCCTCGCGGCCTTCCTTGCCAAACCACTGTCTGATCTTCGTTTTTGCGCGGGAAGTTTTTACAATATTTAACCAGTCCCTACTTGGACCGGAAGCAGTTTTAGAAGTTAAAATCCCAATAATATCGCCGTTTTGTAGCTCGTATTCGAGCGGAACAATCTTGCCGCCAACTTTTGCCCCAATGCACCTATGACCAACATCCGTATGTATGGTATAAGCAAAATCCAGGGGGGTGGAGCCCTTGGGAAGACTTATAACATCGCCCTTGGGGGTAAATACAAAAACTTCCGTTTCGAATAAATCTATTTTTAACGTTTCCAAAAAATCCCTTGAATCCTTCGTCTCGCTTTCCCACTCCAACATCTGACGAAGCCACGTGAGCTTTTCCTCGCCCTTATTCATGCTCGTTCTCTCTTTATAACACCAGTGAGCGGCAATTCCATATTCGGCGGTTCTATGCATATCCCTCGTCCTGATCTGTAACTCCAAAGGACGACCGCTTGTACCAATAATGGTAGTATGAAGAGAGCGGTACATATTAAACTTTGGCATAGCTATATAATCCTTGAATGTCCCCGGAATGGGTTTCCAAAGCGAGTGAATAACTCCCAAAGTTGCGTAACAGTCCTTAACGGAATCAACCAGTACACGAAGACCGGACAAGTCATAGATTTCATTAAATTCCTTGCCCCGCCGAATCATCTTCTCGTATATACTGTAATAGTGTTTAACTCTCCCGATTATTTCATTTTTGATTTTAACTTTTTTTAATTCGGCGGAAAGAATCTCCGTTGCTTCCTCAAGATATGCTTCTCTACTCTTTCTGGTCTCAGAAACCATCTTTACAATTTGAGCATACTTTTTTGATTCCAATGTTTTAAAAGAAAGATCTTCCAATTCCCACTTGGCTTTAAAAATTCCCAACCGATGCGCAAGAGGAGCATAAATGTCGAGCGTTTCCCTTGCTTTTTGCTTCTGCTTCTCCGGATTTAAGTGCTGAATCGTTCTCATATTATCCAATCTATCCGCAAGTTTTATAAAAATAACACGGATATCTTTGGACATCGCTAGTATCATTTTGCGCAAATTCTCGGCTTGTTGTTCTTCCTCGCTTTTAAACTCAATTTGATCCAATTTCGTAAGCCCATCAATTAGTTCAGCCACTTCTTTGCCAAATTCTTCTCGTATATTGTCCAAAGAAATATCCGTATCTTCAACAACATCATGAAGGAGAGCGGCAGCGATACTTGTTGTGTCCAAATCCAGTTCAGCCAAGATGTTTGCAACGCCCAAAGGATGAAAAATATAACTCTCACCCGATTTGCGATATTGGTCAAGGTGAGCTTTCTTGGCAAGAGTATAAGCCAATTTTACCAAAGTTAAATCAGCTTCCGGCTCATATCCCCTAATTTTTTCGATTAATACTTTTATCCTCTTTTCCATCGTGTATTAATTTTAGCAAATTTTAGCTGGTTATAGTAGTATAGGGGGTCAGGTCTTGTCAGGCTGACCGAGAATGATTAGCCTGTAAAGACCTGACATTGCATAGCATCAGACTCTTTCTACAACCTCAATCTTTCTTCTCTATTTTTTAGACACTATCTCTTTGCAAATTAATTGCGACATTTCACTATTAAATGTAAGCAAAACGTTAGTCGCGCTTTGCATAGTTTTTCGAGTTTTTTTGATCAAGTCACCCCAATTTTGAGTCCTTGTTTCTTCACAATTCAGAGTGTTTTCACCATAAATATGAACCGTATCAGTTCTATCACTTTCAACCTTTTTAATAAGACTATCATCAAGGAAGGAAACTATTAAACCTTTCATTGTTTGTCCTGATTTTGTCTTTTGTTTAACTAATTTTATTTGATTAGAGTTTGCCACATCTTTAAGGTTTGAAGCCTTGTTAATAAAATATAATTCTCTTAAAAAATTGGCCCACGCTTCTTTATAGGCATATAGAAAGTTCGCAAAAGCATCATAATGATAGTAAATCAGGTACTCATTTTCATAGCCAGTCCAAAAAGGATAAATCTGCTCTACTTTTTCCTGTATTTCTAGAGAATTTTCTAAATATCGATCAGCTATTTTTAAATATTCGAGAAGTTCGTCAATATGAATACAGAACTTTAGCTGTTTAAGCTCACTTTCAGAAATTTCCCTTGACTTTAACTTCTTCAGTAAATAATCTAGTATTTCTTTCCAAGGATCCTTTTTCATAATTTATATTCCTTACATGTTCCACATAAGTCTATTTTTCTATTCTCCTCAATCAGACAACTTTCCTGCTCCAAAGGTTTTAGTTAAGTTCTTAAGGAAACGAAAAAACAGGCATTTAAGCCTGTTTTTTTAATTTAAATCTTTAATTATCAACTACATGGTTTACCATTCGAAGCCCGAGCCGCAGGCGAGGGCGAGGCGGAACATTCCTCAAATTCGTTATGGTGGAGGTGCGGAGAATCGAACTCCGGTCCTAAAACATCTTAATAAGACTTCTACGAGTGTAGCTCATTTTTAGTTTTCGCCTTTAAGAACCCAATGAGCAAGGATTTCTTGAAAGCTATCCCGTTACGTTCCCCTAACTCTTACAGGAATAGGAGCTAAAGTAGCTTACTTGCGACGCCACACCTAAGACCGTAAGCAAATCTTAAGGGACGTGACCGCTTTATTAAGCAGCCAGTGCGTAATTATCGGCGTTTAGTTTAAACGCTCTAGCGGTTTTACGAGGAACTAGAACCTCGACTCGCTTCTCTTACCTCAACATCCCAGTCGAATCCATTCACCCCCATGCTTAGAGTTACTAGTTGGAAATTGTTAGTAGGTAGTGGATAGTCGGTTGACGGTTTTAGATTGCTTCGGCTTCGCCTCGCAATGACGGGGAATAATTGATCTCTAATCCTTTAATCCTTACCCCTTAATCCTAATTCCCTTCTACCCTTTCCCCTTTACTTTTTCTCTTAGGGCTCGCTCAACTTCTCGCTTGGCTGTTTTCTCGGCTATCGCTCTTCGTTTATCGTAGAGCTTTTTCCCTCTGGCTAGTCCTAATTCTATTTTAACAAGATTCTTGGAAAAGTAAACCTTAAGAGGTATAAGCGTATATCCCTTGTCTTTTGTTTTTCCTATGAGACGCCGTATTTCTACCTTTTTCAAGAGAAGTTTTTTCTTTCTTCTCGCATCCTGCTCCTCAATTCTTCCAAAAACATAAGGGGAAATGTGCATATTGTGCAGAAAAATCTCTTCGCCCTTAATGTGGGCAAAACTTTCTTTGAGGCTTACCTTGCCGCCACGAATCGACTTAACTTCATTGCCCTGAAGGACAATGCCTGCTTCATAGGTCTCATCTATAAAATAATCATGATATGCTTTTTTATTTTGCGCCACAATTTTATTCTCAATCATCTGCCAGCTCCCAGTTGCCAGTCTCCAGTAAAATTTTCGGGCTGCAAATTATATCATACTTTATTCAATATTCCATATTTACTAATATGTACTATGTACTCACCAGAGATTGCTTCGGTCGCTACACTCCCTCGCAATGACGAGGAAGAATTACTCCTTAATCCTTTCTTGTTAAGCCACCATAAAGTCCATTCTTCTTTCTCCCATATCAACTTTCGTCAATTTAACCATAACCTTTTCACCCAACCGATATATCTTTCCAAGTCTTTCTCCTCGTAAAAGAAAATGTTCAGCGTCATAGACATAAAAATCATCATTTAAAAATTTAACATGGACAAGACCCTCGGCCGAGTTATCGAGCTGAACAAAGAATCCAAATTCGGTGACACCGGTAATTGTCCCCATAAAAACTTCTCCGATTTGCTCCTTCATTAACTCACATATCTTCACATTAACCGATTCTCTCTCAGCATCTTCCGCCTCACGCTCAGAAATCGAGATGTGTTCGCATATACCGTAAAGCTCCGTAGCTAGCCTGTCCACTTTTTTTTCTTTAAAGCGAGATTTTAAGATCGTCTTAACAAGATGATGAACAACTAAATCGGAGTACCTCCTTATGGGAGACGTAAAGTGCGTGTAACAAGGTGAGGCCAAACCGAAATGCGGTATACATTCGGGATAATATTTTGCCTGCTTCATTGATCTCAAAAGAAGACTGTTTATAAGCAGTTTTTCGGGCCTTTCATGCGCGAAAGCTAATATTTTTTGAAGGTTTTTGGGATGATTAATTTTTCCCTTCAAGGGATAGCTGAGTTCCTTCAATAGCTCCGCGAGTTGCATTAAAACTTCGTAATCGGGCTCATCATGTATTCTGTAAACCATGGGAGCTTCTTGATGATACATAAAACCTGCGACAACTTCGTTGGTAAGAATCATCGCCTCCTCTATCAATTCGGTTGCCACCGTTCTCTTTCTTACAATAATATCCAAAGGTTTTGAATTCCCGTCCAACAAAACTTTGGGTTCAATGGTTTCAAAATTTAAGCTGCCCCTTTTGAGCCGCTTTGCCTCCAAAATGTCGCTAAGCTCTCTTAAGTCGCCGATTAGTTTTTCAACTTTTTTGTCCTCAAAGGCACCATTTTTAATTTGCTCGTCAACCTCTTCATAAGTAAGACGAGCGTCGCTTCTTATTACGCTTTCCGCTATCTCAAAATTTTTAACCTCGCCAGAAGAATCGATGCTCATCTCCACTGAAAATGATAATCTCTCAACCTGAGGATTTAGACTACAAATTCCATTAGATAACTTCTCTGGAAGCATTGGTATTACCCTGTCAACCAAATAAACGCTGTTTCCCCGCTGCCGTGCTTCGGCATCCAATGCCGTATCCAGATCAACATAGTGAGAAACATCGGCTATATGGACTATCAAATTAAAATTACCCTTCTTATCTTTTGAAATGGAGATGGCGTCATCAAAATCTTTTGCATCCAGACCATCAATAGTTACCGTGAATATATCCCGATAATCCTTTCTGCCGAAAATTTTATCCGCCGAAACCGTATCTGAAATAAGTTCGCATTCCTTATTCGCATCTGAAGAGAAATCCAATGGCAAATTGTGTTCTCTAATTATGGCCTCAATTTCGATATTCGAGTCAGATGCGTCACCTAAAACTTCAACGATTCTGCCGCGCGCGGGCATCTTATTCATTGGCCAGCGATCGATCTCGCACACAACCAATTGACCCGTTTTTGCGCCTAGTGTGGATTTTGGAGGAATAACAATTTTGCAAAAGATTTTTTTATCGGATGGGAAGACATAACCAGTCTTTCCTTTGACTACAAACTTGCCAACAATCGCGTGATTGGCCCTTTTGAGAACCTTTACGATTTTGCCCTCGATATTGCCATCTTTAAATCTTCGTCCAAGCAGGTGAACCATAACCTTGTCATTATTTAGGGCCCCGTTCATATCGGTTCTAGAAACAAAAATTTCATGTTCATCGGCTAAGATAAATCCGTAACCGCGTCTGTTGGTTCGAAGCCGTCCCGTAAATAAATTTAACCGCTCGGGCAAATCATACTTATCTTTTTTTGTCCTTACTACTTTTCCCTCATCTTCAAATTGGTTAAGTATTTTTTGGACTAAAGCAAAATCCTGCTCTTCAGACGCTTCGGCTAACCCAAATAAAGTCAGCGGGCGGTATCTCTTGTCCCGCATTAAATTTATGATTTTAATTTTTAAGTCCATCTTCAAGCAGCCTCTTTCCCCGTAAAAATCCCTCTTAAGATGGATTTTGCCTTTTCAAGCTGCAAATCTTTTTTCTCGTCTTCGCCAATTTCTACAACAAAATCGGGCTTTATCCCTTTCTCATGAATATTTCTTCCATTGGGAGTAAAATAATGAGCGGTAGTTACAATTAAGCGGGAACCGTCCGATAGTTCTATTACCGATTGAACGGATGCTTTTCCAAAGGTTTGCTCGCCAACCAAAATGCCCCTTTTATGATCTTGAATGGCGCCTGCAACAATTTCGGATGCGCTCGCGCTGCCGCCGTTAACTAAAATGACGAGCGGGATATCCGAATCCGCTCCGCCCTTTGTGTTATGCGTCTCAATCTCCTCATTTTTATCTCTTACGGTTACCACAACGCCTGTTTCAACAAACTTGCTGACAACATCAACCGCGCCATCTAAAATTCCGCCAGGGTTATTTCGCAAATCAAGGATTATCCCCTTTGCGTTTTTACTCTTTAACTGCTCAAGCGCTGTGTCTATATCCGAACCTATTCTCTGATTAAATGCATGTGCCCTTATGTAACCAATATCGCCATCTAAAATTTTTGAAATTACATTTGGAATAATTATTCTCTTGCGAATAACTTCAAAGTCAATCGGTTCTTTCACGTTGGATCTTAAGACCTTAAGCACAACCTTTGTGCCTTCTTCTCCCTTGATAAGAGATACAGCCTCGTCTATCGACATTCCATCGGTTGACTTTCCGTCAACCTCTATAATTATATCTCCCGTTTTTATGCCCGCCTTGTCAGCCGGCGTCCCCTCAATGGGGGAGATGACCGTTATTTTGTCGTCTTTTAACCCTACATATAAACCGACTCCGTCAAACTCGCCGCTCATCTCCTGTCCTAAAGATTTTGCCTCTTCGACTGTGAGATATTTAGTGTAAGGATCACCTAAAAATTCCGCCGCACCCTTTATGGCGCCATAAATCATATCTTCATCGGATACTTCTTTAACGTAGTTTCCCCTAATCTCAGATATCGCCTCTTTTAAAAGGTCTAAAGACGGAACATCTGAAAATTTAATTTCAATCATTTTCTTGTGGGTATAAAATCCAGCGAAAAAAACTCCCATCAAAAAAAAGACTGCCAGCAAGAAAACACTTACTACAGCAAAAAATTTTTTTGCCATTTATGCACCTCTATTCTAAAACCAATTCATTGGATTTTGATGTTGACCATTTACGCGAACTTCAAAATGCAGATGTGGACCCGTGCTATATCCCGTGCTTCCCACCGCAGCAACCTTTTGCCCCTTATCAACTCCTTGCCCTTCGCCAACATAAATTGCAGAAGCATGAGCAGAAAGAGTAGCGATTCCTCCCCCGTGATCGATAATTAATGTCTGGCCGTAACCACCTTTCCGGCCAACAAAAATCACCGTCCCGCTTTGAGCTGCTACAATATTTTGCCCATATGGGGCTCCGATATCTATACCAGTATGCATTTTGTAAACACGAAAGATAGGATGCCATCTCATCCCGTATCCAGACGTTACTGGCCCAGCCGTTGGCCATTGAAATGAACCTGTGGGTCGGGGAGAATCTGAACCGCTTTCCAGAAGCCGTATATATTCCGCGATTTCTTGAGATGATTTCTCAAGTTCTTTCTCGGCTTGCTCAAGAGCCGCCCTATCGTGACTTACCCTTTCAAGCAATTCTTCTTTATGGCTTAATTCAGATTGAATTTCTTCCCTTTTTAACTCTTCTCCTCTTTTTAAAATTTCTAAATTGTTTTTCTCTTCTTCTAATGCCCTTTGTTTCTCCTTGATTTTAAATTCACACTCATCTAACTGCGATTTCTTAGCTTGAGCTTCTTTTTTAGTCAATTCTATCTGAGAAAGAAGCGATGTGTCTTGTTCTACAACCAAACAAAAAAATGATACGCGATTTAATAAATCTGAAAAATCATCCGCATTAAGCAAAACTTCAAGGTACGTTAGTTCCCCTTGTTTATAGATATTTTTTAGCCGAGTGTTTAAAATATCATTCTGTTTTAAAAGTTGTTTTTCCAACCTCTCGAGCTCAACCACAACTCTTAATTGTTCCTCTTGCGTCAACATTAACTCGGCCTCTATTTCTTCGCACGTGTTTCCCACAGTATTTAATTGACCGATTAATTCAACGAGTTGGTCTTCAATTGTCTCAAGCTCACCATCAACATCCGAAATTTCTTTTAAAAGATTTGACTCTTTCTGCTTTGTCTCGTCAATCTTTCTGGAATTTTCCTCAATCTGTTCGTTTATGGAGTCGAGCTCATCTTTCGCATCGTTAACCGGAGAAGAAAAAACTGGGACACAAAAAAGAAGAACTATAAGGGCTACCGTAAATACTGTAAAAATGCTGCTGCGAATTGCCCGGGGCATAATCACCGCCTAAAATTTTGCTTATACCTTCAAAAAACGTCTAAGAGCTATTGAGCTTCCTGTCGCTCCAATCAAAATTCCTCCCAAAATCATCCCTAACATCAATTTGGTAAACAATGGACCGCTAATTGAAATGTTTAAAAAGGGTATCATTTCGATCACTTTGCGTAAAACCCAAACCTTAATAAAGTATAAAAACCCAATCGCAATGGTGGCGCCGATTAGCCCTTGAAGCATGCCTTCAAGAAGAAAAGGCCAACGAACAAACCACTTCGAAGCGCCGACCAATCTCATTATCGCTACTTCCTTTCTTCTTGCAAAAATATTTAATCTCAAGGTATTTATTATTAAAACTATCGACGCAAAACAAAGTAGGGCCGCAGCCGAAAGTCCTACCCAACCAATTATGCTAATTATAGAAAATAATTTGTCGATATATTCTGCTCCATATTTGATATCTTGTTTGGAGTTTTCCACTACGCTTTCAAGGTTTGGATAGTTTCTAATTTTGCCAACAATCATTTCTGTGCTGTGAGCATCCCTTAAAAATATTCTTATCGAGGGAGGGAGGGGATTCCCCGTCATAGCTTGTAGAATCTCGGGTTTGTCTTTGAGTTTTTCTTTGAGCCGTTCCAAAGCTTCATCTTTTGAAACATACTTTATGGTGTCTACTTCATCCCAAGATAATATCTTATTTTGAAACTCCTGAACCTGTTCGGAAGCAGCAGTATCCTTTAAAAAAACCTCAATTTCCAATTTTGAGAGAGTCTCTACTGTGAAAGAATTCCAAATAAAGAACATAAGCAAAAACACCCCAACTAAAAACAAAGACAGCGCGGCCGTGCTTATAGCCGCACTGCTCATCGCGAAATTTTTACACATATTATCGATTGCTTCGCGAGCAAAATAAATTGGTTTAATCCTCATACCCGTATACACCTCTAGCTTGATCTCTAATTAATTTCCCATGTTCCAATGCCACAACCCTTTTTCTTACATTATTAACCATCTCTCTATCATGTGTTGCCATCAAAACGGTGGTTCCAGTCTTATTTATTCTATCCAATAAACTCATTATTTCCAGCGAAATATTCGGATCTAAATTCCCGGTTGGTTCATCGGCCAAAAGCAATGGCGGCCTATTAACAAAAGCTCTAGCCAAAGACACTCTTTGTTGTTCTCCGCCAGAAAGCTCTCCAGGATACCTGTCAAACTTTCCATTTAAACCGACTAATTTAAGAACCTCCGGAGCCTGAACTTTTATTGCATGCTCAGGTTTCCCGATAACTTCCAATGCAAAAGCAACATTCTCGTATGCTGTCTTATTGGGAAGAAGTTTAAAGTCTTGAAATACGCAGCCCACATTTCTTCTTAGAAGATGAACTTTCTTTGTTTTCATATGAACCACGTCATGACCAGCTATAAATATCTCGCCTTTTGTGGGAACAAGTTCTCTTATTAAAAGCTTGATTAGTGTAGATTTTCCAGAACCGCTGGGACCCACCAAAAATACAAATTCTCCCCTATCGACCTGGAGATTAATTTCATCAAGGGCGGGATTAACCCCATCATAAGCCATAGTCACATTCTTCATTTTAATCATTTTACATCCACTCCTGAATGCAAATAATAACAAAAAAACCACTTATAATTCAAAAGAAACGATCATCCCTTCCGTTTCAAAACTAATTTCACAGCATCAACTATATCATTTTGGGTTAACTTAAAATGATCGAGCAATTCAGAAGTATTTCCCGATGTTCCAAATTTATCTTGTATCCCAATCATCTCCATGGGTAGTGGCATCTTTTTACCCAGCAGTTCGGCAACTGCCCCGCCTAAACCACCTATCACGCTATGCTCTTCGGCCGTTACAACAACTCCTGTTTTCTTAACCGATTCTAAAATACCTTCTTCATCCAAGGGTTTCAAGGTATGCACATTTAAAACCTCAACATCTATCCCTTTCTTTGAAAGCAACTCGGCAGCTTCCAAACTAGCGCTTACCATTATTCCAAGAGCACAGATGGTTACATCTTTTCCTTCTCGTAATCTAAATACTTTTCCGAATTTAAATTGATAATCCTCATCGTATATTATCGGCAAACTTGGTCTTCCTATTCGTATAAAAACGGGGCCATTTATCTCAGCTGCTGCCTTAACAGCTGCCTTTGCTTCATAATAATCGGCTGGGACAATTACTTTTAGATTTGGAATAACCCTCATTAAGGCCAAATCTTCAACAGTTTGATGAGAAGCGCCGTCCTCACCAACTGTAATACCCGCATGACTTGGACATATCTTTACGTTTAAATTAGAATAAACGATCGTGTTTCTTATCTGCTCAAAAGCTCTACCTGTTGCAAAAATGGCAAACGACCCCGTGTAACAAATCATCCCCGAAGCTGCAAGACCTGCGGCAACTCCCATCATGTTTTGCTCGGCAACGCCACAATCAAAAAATCTATCAGGGAAAGCCTCTTTAAACTTAAAGCTCTGCGTGGACTTTGCAAGATCTGCATCGAGAACCACAACGTTTTCATATTCTTTGCCTAACTCCAAAAGAGCGTCTCCGTACCCCTCTCTTGTTGCCTTCTTAACCACTTTTTTTTCCAAACCATCCACCACTTCTTAAAATCTCAAGTTTATTGGTCTTAACAATTCTTAACTATCTGCTACTTATGAGATTGCTTCCCTGTCTATGCACTTAACTTGTGCTCCTTGCTCCTTGCTCCTTGCTCCTTGCTCCTTGCTCCTTAATCCTTAATCCCCGCTTCTCCACCAAGCTCTTTTAGAGCTATTTCCATCTGCTCTTTATTGGGGGCCTTACCATGAAAGTCACAAACATCTTCCATGAAATGCACTCCCTTGCCTTT
>DSBK01000085.1 GCA_011046085.1 Actinomycetota bacterium | reverse complement strand
TTATAAGAATTTTGGTTATTTCTTCAAAGTCTTTTTCGCTTATCATCAAGTTAATTCTTGTTCAAATTTTTACTTAATTCAATACAAAAAATAAAGCCGCCGAAGCGGCCTTAAAAATACACTTGCTCCTCTTAATTCAAGTGCTCCTTCTCAAAGTTTTCAACAAACTCCATCAATCTCTCATTGTTTGGATTCCCAAGCCGAATAATTTTACCATTGAAGACATACACCGGCCCCTGATATCCCATCTTAAAATCGCTTTCGTTACGATCTAGATTAACAACCCGAAGATTGATGTCGGGGTTTAATTTCTTCACCCACGAAGCTATATCTAAAGCCTTTCCGGACTCAAAACAGTTATCCCGCACATATATGATAAATTCCATCTTTTACTCCAGTTAATCTATTTTTTCAGCGCCTTTATCAGCCCTGGTAAACACTCTTCCAAAAAAATTCGGTTCAAAGTGTAATGATAAAATTGGCCTTCTTTCCTGGCATTTATAACGTTTGCTTCCCTGAGAATTCGCAGATGATGAGATAATGCCGGTCTTGATAGAGAGAAATCCCTGACTATGCACTCACAAGAAATCTCCCCGCTCATCATCCTACCAACAATCTCACAACGCGTCTCATCGGCAAGCGCCTTAAAAATTTTTACCTTAATATAGTCTGCCATAGCACTTCCATATTTTTAAATTTTTAAAAATACTAAATTAATTATAAATCTTATTTTTTTGATGTCAATAGCTGAAATTTCTTTTCACGAAAGAATGGTAACTAAAGTCGATGATACATAACGATGTTGTCAACGCTTTTATCATCATATTTAAAATAGTTGGGGATCCTTGCCACCTCTTTGAACCCAAGTTCCCTATAAAAATCGATGGCCCTCTTGTTTGTGGCAAAAACGCCCAGCTCGATTATCTCCAAGCCATCAATTTTGCTAGCCATCTCAAGCACCCTCTCGGTAAGCTTCGTTCCAATTCCAATACCCTGATAATCCGTAAGTATTGCAATGCCAAATCGGGCAATATGGTTTTGCCTGTAAGATTGGCATTCCAACACACATGTTCCCACAATCTTCTTGCCCGCTTCTGCTACAAGAAAGATGCCTTGGCCTCTATTTATTTTTTTAAAAATCTCCTCAATCCATTCTTTTTCTTCCCTCAAAGTCACTTTTCTGTCTCTAAGGAGCATTAAATTTTCGTCAACGGTAGCATTAATAAAATCCGCCGCTTTTCGAACGTCGCTCATCCTGAGATGTCTTATTTCTATTTTTTGTCCATTTTTTGCCTTAAGTAAAATTTCTGAATTTGACATTTCGTTAACCTACTCAATCTTCAAAAAATCAGCCATTTGTCTCCCTATTTGAAAATAAATCACCTTGCTTGGAAACAAACCATCAGCAAAGAGAACAACGTAAGAAATGAATAGCCCAATATGAAAAACGCATTCCTGCCCAAATCTCTCTTTTGCCCAAATTCCAAAACCCGAAGGTACTGAGCAATAGATAAGAAAGTCATCGCGAAGAAGAAAAATGGCAAAAATTTATTTAGGCTGGCGAAAAAATAATTAAAACCAATATGAGCAAATCAAATACGAGTCCAAACAGCCAAAACAATGAATCTCCTCTGGTTTTTTTATGATAGGCATCTAAATAGAATCCTGCTGTCTCAAGAGCGCCCGCAAGAAAAAAAAGAGCCCCGTAACGGCCAGCGCCAATGTTCCCACTCATTATTTCTTTCACCATAATTATCAAACAAACCAAAATAAGAGGCGCTCCCAAAACATGAAAAATCATCCCGGGACTTTTTTTGAGAAGATAATTTCCAAAGCGCGCCAAAAACCATTCTTTTTTTGTGGCTTCGCCACCGGCTTGCGCCTCGGTCCCTTTCACACAAAACCTCCTTTTTCCAATAAGCCACCTATAAATCTTTGTTAGCCAGGCACTGGTCTGACGATTTTGGAGATTCTTCAGGAAATCTCTTCTTCCTTCTTTAAAACCTCGCTTTTTATCCCATTGACTAGTTCTTCAAGAACGGGGAAAACGTTTGGGCGGATATCACCGCCCACGCAGACGCGCATTATATCCTCGCCGACCTTAAGCACCCCCTCGTTTATCTCGACCAAAACCTCAACGATACCGGGACGAGCCTTGGCCTTCTTAATCAATTCATCAAGCATTTTGTAGTCTGCCTGCACCTCAACGGCGCCAACCTTCTCGCCACTCCGCGAAAAACCCCTTACAACCCCGTTATGACATAGTATCATCCCCACTTTATGGTAATTCGGGCTGGCTTTAATTATGTTAATCATCTCTTGCGATTCCATAAAAACACGCTCCTTGCCAAATTAATTAAACCAAACGAGCTATCTCTCAAAGTATAATATCAACTTCGAGAAGACTAAGACAACAAAATTGCCAACTTAAGCGGAAGGAAAACTATCAAAAGTCGAAGAATATAATATTAAAATCAATTTGGAGAAGCATATGAAAGACGGTTACACTGTGGGAATCATGTTTTTCTTTCTGTTTTTTGTACTCTTAATGGTGCTTATTCTCGCACTTTTTGTATTTTGGGTGTGGATGTTAGTGGACTGTTTGAAGCGCCCCGACGAAGACTTTCCGAACCCAAACCCAAACGCCAAGCTAACGTGGGCCTTAATAATAATCTTTACAAGCTACCTGGGCGCTATCTTATACTTTTTCTTGGTCCAAAGAGCAAAAAAGACCGCGACTAAAAAGAAGTAAAATTATTTTTTATCCAAAACCTTTTCAACTTTTTTTAAAAGCTCTTTTTCCTTAAAGGGTTTGATAATATAATCATCGGCGCCAATTCTTTCTCTTTCTCCCTCTATCAACTCTTTTCGCGCGGTAACTATGATAATGGGAATTCCTTTGCACTTTTCGCTCTGTTTTAAACTACGGCATACCTCGAAACCATCTAATGCCGGCAACACCAAATCAAGAATTACAAGGTCGGGGAAGTCGATATATGCTTTCTTTAAACCATCTACTCCATCAAAGCTGGTAATAACCTTATAACCTTCATTTTTTAAAATTCTTTCGACAACCGTTATGGTAGCGAAACTATCATCAACAACCAAAATCGTGCCTTTTGGCATTTTGCCTCCGATTGTTTTCAAAGATATTTTCGTGTCAATAATTTTATCGGTATTTTAAACAAAAAACTTAAGGTGAAACAGCCTGCTGAAGACAAAACTTTTGAATTTTTGTCGTTTCCCGTGCTTACGGGGAGCAAGCAATGACGAGATTCAACAGCTCAAGACTTATTGCAAACATTTTTAAAATAAGTCACGGTCTCAGCAACCCCTTCATCAAGAAACACCTTCGGCTCCCACCCTAGCTCCATCTTTGCCTTGGCGGAATCGAGCGAAATATGATTGACTTCCCCCGGTCGCACAGGAGCGTGTTTTGGCTCAATCTCAACACCAATTTCTTTGACAATGAAATCAAAAATTTCTTTATCTGAAGTCTCAATTCCTGTACCGATGTTGTATGCCTCGTTTTCCCCTTTGGTTAAAGAGATGACGTTGGCTTCAACAACATCAAAAATACTTATATAGTCCCGGGTTTTCGAGCCATCGCCAAATATGGTGGGTTGCTCATTTGCAAGAAGTTGCCTGATAAAAATTGCAACGACCCCCGCCTCACCGAAAGGATTTTGCCGAGGCCCGTAAACGTTAGCATATCTTAAAATGGTGTAATTAAGCCCGTATAACTTCGCGTAAACCGAGAGATAAACTTCGACAGCGTACTTAGACGCACCGTAGTTCGATACTGGTAAGATGGGGCTATTCTCATCCGCGGGAGGATTTTTCACCTCTCCATACAGAGCTCCGCCGGTCGAAGCATAAATTAACTTTTTAACGTCGTGTTTAACACAATTTTCAATAACATTTAAGCTCCCTAAAACATTCTGTTTCACGTCAAAAAAAACATCCTGCACCGACTTTCTGACATCTATTTGAGCTGCATGATGATTTACAATATCGGGCTTTTCTTTATCGAAAATTTTGGATAAAGCCTTGTCGGTTACACTTATCTCATAAAATTTTGCCTTAGAATTTATATTTTTCCTAAAACCGGTTGAAATATTATCGACGACGACGACCTCTTCTCCTTTCTTAATGTGAGCATCAACAATGTGTGAGCCTATGAATCCCGCGCCACCGGTAACCAAAATTTTCATTTATCCTCCAAGACAACTTATTTTTCTTCCGTTTTTCCTTCCAGATAAACCGTTCGTATTGGAAACGGAATCTTAATTCCCTCTTCTTTAAACCGTTTAAAAATGCGCTTTCTTAATTCAGATTGAACAAGATATTGGTCAACAAATTCTTTAACCTGACATATCAATGTAAAATCCAGGGAAAAATCCCCAAAACCCGGTATAAATCGCACAAACGGCTCGGGCTCATCTAAAAGACCCTCAACCTCACCCGCCGCTTTCTTTGCTTCTTCCACCAAAATCTCTTCAACTCTTTCGAGATCGGTATCGTAGCTTACACTTATAGGAATCTTGAGTGACATCTTGTTTTCAGGAAGATAATAATTTGTGACTATGGCCTCGGCAAGTCGAGAATTCGGAACCATGATTACATTGTTGGGAAGAGACTTTATAGTAGTTGAGCGCCAACCTATATCTTGAACATAGCCCTCTGTGCCATCCTCAATCTTTATGTAGTCCCCAACACGTATATTTTTATCCAAAACGATGTGCACACCGGCAACCAAGTTTTTCAAGGAATCTTGCAGCGCCAAAGCAACGGCTAAACCCCCTATTCCCAATGTGGTTAAAAGAGGCGCTATCGAAATTCCAAGCCTGTGAAGAATTATGAGGGCGCCAAGCAAAAAGACCACAACTTTTATAATGTTTCGAGTAAGCCCAGTAATCGGAGCCACCTCAGAAATTTTCTCTTCATAGGATACGATCAAGTCACTTAAGGCTTTGGAAACAACCAAGGAAAACGAGGCAACCACAACAATGAAAATCACTTTGTAGATCACCTCTAGTATGTTGGGCTTTATCTCCCATGACTCAAGCGAGATATAAAAACCGATAGATAGAAACCAGGGAATTATCCAACCCTTTGTTGAATTTGAAAATATCTCCCATATTTTTGCCCTTGTTTTTTTGCTCAACCAATTAAAATACCTTACAAAGATTCCCCTAACGATAATTCCAAGGACAAACAAGATAAAAATCACCAAAAAGGGTGAAATTTGCTGGGGCAAAGAATCCATTTTGATCTTTACCAGCCTCCTCCTCGTCAACAAGCAGGTTTTCTTAAATTATAGCCCAAAAAAATAAAATACCAAAAATAAATCCATCACGATGAGTAAACTAAAGCTTAATTTGCATACATCTGGATGTCTGCTAAAATAACTAATAGAAAAATCTCTCAAAATCAAAATGAGGTTCCACGTGTTAACCAAAGAAAACTTGCAAAAATTGGCCAAAGAAAAGCTATCTGACTATCATCTTGTTGTAGTTTCTAATCGTGAACCATATATCCACGTCATCAAAGAAAAACAAATAAAATGCATTAAACCTGCCAGCGGTTTGGTTACGGCCTTAGACCCCGTAGTAAAGGCCTGCTCTGGAATTTGGGTAGCCCACGGTAGTGGCAATGCCGACAAAATGGTTGTAGATGAAGCGAACACAATTGTGGTTCCGCCCGGGGTTGATAAAAAATCGTCCACCTATACGCTAAAAAGGGTCTGGATGTCAAAAGAAGAGGAGAACGGTTACTATTATGGTTTCTCTAACAGAGGTCTCTGGCCCCTGTGTCATATAGCTTACACCCGTCCCATTTTTCAGCATTCTGATTGGATGCACTACGCCAACGTCAACGAGCGTTTTGCAAACGCAATCTTAGAAGAAATTAAAGGGAAGCAGGCATTCATCTTCATACAGGATTATCATTTTGCGCTTCTCCCAAAATTTTTGAAAGAAAAAAGACCGGATTTAAACGTGGCTCAATTTTGGCACATTCCTTGGCCCAATCCAGAAGCTTTTAGAATTTGCCCGTGGAAGAAGGAGATCCTCGAAGGTCTTCTCGCCAACGATCTCTTGGGCTTTCATCTGCGCTATTTTTGCGATAATTTTTTGGAAACCATAGATAGAGAAATTGAAGCACGCATCGATAGAGAAAGATTTTCCATCTTTAAGGAGGGCAAAGAAACTTTAATTCGTTCTTATCCCATAAGCGTCGATTTCGAGGAAACTTCCTCTCTCGCATCATCTAAAATTGTCCAAAAAGAGATGGAAAAATTTAAAGAGGAATTTGACCTCGATGATAAATTTGTGCTTTTCGGCCTCGACAGATTGGATTATACAAAAGGAATTCCCGAGAAATTGCGGGCATTTGATAGATTTCTTGAGAAATATCCTCAATACATAGGCAAAATCGTCTTGGTACAAAAAGGAACGCTTAGCCGAATTCATATTCAGGAATACAAAAACTTAAACGACGAAATCAACTCACTCGTTGAAAAGCTCAATTGGAAATATTCAAACAACAGCTGGTTCCCCGTTCTTCTTACAAGAAGGGACTTAAATTACGAAGAAATTCTTGCGCTGTATAATTTGGCTGACGTTTGCATAGTAAGTTCATTGCACGACGGGATGAATCTCGTATCTAAAGAATTTATTGCTTCCAGAAATGATGAAGATGGAATTTTGATGCTCAGTCAATTTGCCGGCGCTTCTAGCGAGTTAGCGGAGGGATCCATCATTATAAACCCTTATGACACCGAGGAATTCGCAGAAAAAATCAAAGAAGCTATCGAGATGCCAAAAAGAGAAAGATGTAAACGCATTAAGAATTTGAGACAGGTGGTATCCGAAAATAACATTTATGAGTGGATAAGCAAAGTGATTTCAGATCTCGCCGACTTGAAAAACAATTATAAATGAACAATCTCTTCTGGATGATACAAAGAAAGAAACAGAAGCAAATAATCTCGAATATGCCGCGTAATGAGAAGATTTTGTTTAGCAAACTCTTTGGCGTTTTTCCCCAATCTTTTTGCATAACCCTTATTACAGAGCAGTTCTTTAATTGCATAAGCCGTTCCTTCGACGGTCCGTGTTAAAAGACCGTTATAATCATGAGTTATTTGAAGGGTAATTCCTCCTACCGCAGAAGCAATAACGGGTTTGCCCTTCCACATCGCCTCGCTGACCGTTAAACCGAAGCCTTCTCTGATAGATTTTTGTAAAATAATTGTGGAGGCCCTTTGAAGCGCGTTAACTTCTATATCAGCCGGGGTTTCTAATTCTAAAACGTGAATATCTGGATCACCGACAACTCTTTCCCTAACTTCAGATAAAACCTCGATGCTCTCAGGGTCATCAATCGCAGTGCCACCTGCCAAAATTAATTGGCAATCAACGGAATGTTTGACCAAATTATAAGCTTCAATTACTCCTATGGGATCCTTTAGCCGGTCAAAACGCGAAATCTGAGTAATTATTGGTTTGTTCTTTTTTATGTCAAATTTCTTAAGCACCGAATCGATGGTCTTCTTTGACAACTCCTGATTTTTTAAACTCAAAGGGTCAATCGACGGTGTAATTAGAAATTTATTTATTGAAAGCGTCTGAGCAAAACTTGGTGAAGAAAACACTGCCGCGTCATACATCTCTACATATTTCCTTAAAAATCCCCAAAGTTTCCAATCGGGCGCGTGGGTATCTATGTGACAGCGCCAGGTCCACTTGTTCCCAATCTCTTTCTTTTTTTCTACTAAAGCCAATGGTTGGGGGTCGTGGATAAAAACAATGTCTCCACTTAAATCCATTGTTTCCGCATTAATTTTGTTGTTTTGAAGAAAAAGGTCTATTTCATCATCAGTTATAGTAACAGGGGTCCCGTGCAACGCGTTATGAATCTTTTTGGTTATAACAAAAAAATCAGCGTTACCGCTAATAACCTCCCATTTAGTTAAAACTCCCAACTCGTTGAGCAAAGGAACCATGCGATTTAATATTTCGGCAACGCCTCCACCCATTTGGGTAGAGTTTATAATTTTAATAATCTTACCAGATAGTTTTTCTGCAAGAATTTTTAACTCTTCCACCGGCCCCTTGCCTATAATGGGAGCGTATTCATTTATCGACATTTAACTCGCCCCTTCAGATTTTTTAATCGCCCTCAACCGCTTATTAACGAGCTTTATCAACTGAGCCCTGAGTCCCTCTGTAGCATAGAACACAAAGGGATCCAACCGAGAGATGCTATCGGCCAAAACTTTCTCTTTTAGCTCATTCTTCAACCAATAAAAAAAATCGTTTTCGTGCTTTTCTGAGAAGGTCTCGGCTCCAAAAAGATGAAGATATATGCTGTCGATGCTCACCTCTTTTAAAGCGCCGTAAAATTCAAAGAGATTATATACTTTGTGACCCGTTGGCACGATAAAAGCTTTTGCCTTGATAAAATTAAATTCCTTACTAGGAGAGACGTTAAATTCCCTATATTCCGCGCTTGCCAGGTGACTTTTCATTAATTGGATCATCTTCTCTTTAAAATCATGAGCGTTTAATGGCCTCTGTAAATCAAGCGCGATAATTTTTTCGCTTAATACTTCTTCGTGAAGTTCCTTTTTTATCCAATAAGCAAAATCATTTGGAGATTTTGGGGATAAATGTTGCTGAAAAGGCAAGAGATGTTGCGTGTGAAAGTAGACCACCGAAAGCGGCACGCTCTCTGTTAAGCCCATGAGATCTTTGAGGTTTTTTGCCTTTTCGCCCGTTATTTCCAGTAAATTTAAACGTGTCTTAAATACAAAGGGATTCTTGGCACGTATCATTTAATAAACAGCGCTCCCAACTTTTCTAAGAAATCTTCAACCTCAAGCGTATCTCTTAAATAATAAGCTGCTTTTGACGAAATCAAGGGCTCACCCACAAAAATGGAAATGCCCTTATTTTTTAATACACAAAAAGCATCCTCATCAGTTTTATCATCGCCTAAATATATTGGCAACTCATTTTTTAAACCAAGTTTTTCAATTAACCAAAGAATCGCGCTACCTTTATTCCAATCAATAGGCGGTCTAAGCTCTAAAACCTTTTTCCCCACAGTTTTTTTAAGGATGCTCTTCTCAAGACAATGACCAACAGTATTAGAAAATATCTTATTTATTTTGGGAACATCCTCGAGCGGAGCCAAACGATAATGGATACTTAGGGTGAGCCCTTTATTCTCAACAAAGACTCCCTTAAAAGAAGATAAGCTCGTTTTTAATTCATCCCCAACTTCGTTTAAAAACTTGGAGATACCGAGAGCTTTTGGGTGAACATACACATCGTTTGAGGTTTCAATTTCAAAACCATGATTTCCAGCGTAGGCTATTCCCTCAATGCCCGCTTTTTTCTTTAAATCGGAAAGAGATCTTCCGCTTAAAATCCCCACTGTAAAATGAGGTTTCTCAGCTAAATTAGCAAGAAGCATTCTCATTTTGAGTGACATTTCGGCCAACTCGGGGCGGTCTACAATGGAAGCAAGGGTTCCATCAAAATCCGCCAACAACAAAATCCGGGAAGCTTTCTTAAAAACCTGTGAAAGATGTGGCCAATCTTTAAAAAGATATTGCATAAATTCCAACCTTCAGCTTTCTAAACTGTCTGTTGACATAAAAAGTTTATGATGCATTATAAATTCTTCTTATTTTAGATGTAATTGGTTAATTCCCCTTCGCAATACAAACTTGGTTTCGGCCTTCGTTTTTTGCTTTATAAAGAGCCGTGTCAACTCTTGTTACAAAGGTGTCAAAATCTTCCGACTCTTTAAACTGTGCCACTCCGAAGCTAGCGGTCATTTTAATTTGTGGACCCATTTTGCCTGCGACTTGCAGTTTTTCAATAGCTTTGCGAACACGCTCCGCGATATTTCGTGCCTCATCAATTCCTGCCTCCACACAAACCACGATGAATTCCTCTCCTCCATATCGTCCCACAAAATCGTTGGCACGCATCACCTCTCTGATACTCTTAGCAATTACCCTTAAAGCCTTATCCCCCATTTGATGCCCGTATGTATCGTTGATTTCTTTAAAGTTGTCTATATCAAGCATTATGACAGATAGGGGACAATTATATCTTTGCGTCCTCCGAACTTCATCCTGAAGCTTCTTGTCAAGGTATCGTCGACTGAGAACCTTAGTTAAACCGTCAATCCGCACCTGACGTCTGAGCTCCTCGGTAAGTTTCTCTCTTTCTTTTTCAATCTTTTTGCGTTCGGTGATATCACGAAAACTCTCAATTACACCTACAATTTCTCCCTCATTGTTCCTAAGAGGCGTAGCCATGAGATTGACATGGATAATTCTCCCGTCCTTTGTGGTCCTTTTCGTTTCAACCTCAACCCGCTCAACTCCAGATAAAATCTGGCGAAGGGCACATTTGTCCGTTGTGCAGTTATCTCCAGAGAAAAAATTGCTACAGTTCCCTCCAACCGCATCATCTTTCTTAAACCCACACAATAATCCCATCTCTTTATTCTGGTTGATAATTTTATAGTCTGTGTTAATCACTCTTATACCCACACCAGCACACTGAAAAACCGCATCCAGTTCTTGTTTAGCTTCAGATAATTTACTCTCCGCTTGACTGCGCTTATCACTAATAAATCCAGTTGTAAAACCTATTAAAACAAAAGCAAAAGCTCTACCCAAACAATCGTTTGTAATCTCAGGATAATATGAGAAAGTATTTAAGATCCCCAGAAATAGAGCCGTAAAAAATCCACTCTTCGCCCCCCACCAAAAAGCGGCAAGGATGATGGGGATATAAAATGCGTGGGGATAGACTTTTGTCATTCCAAGCTGTATGTGAAGATAGTATTCCAAAGCTATGCTAACTATCAGTAAAATTCCTAATGTTATAAGACGATTTGTATTTATTCTGCCGGGACTATCTGCCATTTCTAATCTCCCACGAATCTTATGGACAACTCACTGCCAAGTACCTGATATCTGACACAGACCAGCCAGATACTGGCCCGTATCGGGTATCTGGCAGCCTGTACCAGGCTGGTCTGACGGTATTTACAAAATCAGGAGCGCTCTGCTTTATTAAGGCCCTTCTTCGCTTCGCTTTTTTTTCGTTTCCTTCTCATAAATCCTTAAAAATGCCTCGACAACTTCGGGGTGGAACTGGGTCCCTTTATATTTATTAAGCTCGTTTACAGCTTTTTCATAAGATAAAGCTTTGCGGTATGGTCTATCCGAGGTCATCGCGTCGAAGGCATCGGCCACCTTGATGATACTAGCCCCAAGTGGAATTTCTTTTTTTGATATCCCGCTTGGATAGCCCTTGCCGTCGAGCCGCTCATGATGATAAAGAACGCATGATATTACATTGGGAGGAAAGTTCACCGGCTCAAGAATTTTGGCGCTTGTTTTGGGATGATTTTTAATTATCTCCCATTCTTTATCAGTTAAACAGGCCTTCTTCTTCATCAGTATTTTCTCGCTTACCCCTATCTTCCCAACATCGTGCAGACGAGCAGCTATCTCAATATCTTCTATCTCATCTTCTGATAAGCCCATTTCTTTGGCGATGACCAGGCTATGCTCAGCAACTCTTATCGAGTGATCCTGGGTGCAGGAATCTTTAGCATCGACAGCAACCGCCAAGGCCTTAACGGTGTTTAATAAGCTTTGCCTAATATCTTTGTACAAGCGGGCGTTATCTATGGCTATGCCAACCTCCACAGCTAAAATTGAAAAAAGCCCTAGGTCGCTTTGGTTAAACGTGCCTTTCCTCTTGTTGTTTATATTAAATACACCAATTATTCTATCTGCTGTCTTAATGGGAACAGATAGAGCGTCTCTTATTTCTCTTTCTTTTTTCCACTTCTCGAAACGGGTTTCTTTTAAGTCTTTTTTTAAGAGAAGGGACTCTCTTTTTTTGAACACATAACCAGCGATGCCCTCTCCCAGCCCCTCTTTAAAATCGACAAACTTCTTGCTCAACCCCACAGAGGCAGCAACGGTCAAAAATTCCTCTTTCTCGTCTAAAAGCATGATTGAGCCCGATTCAGCGCCCAGGAGCATTAAAGCACTACCCAAACTTTGGTTGAGAACCTTGCCCAAATCCAGAGAGGAGCCTATATTTTTGCTTATTTCGGAGAGAGTAGTGAGCTCGATAACTTTCTCTTCGAGTTTTTCTTCAGCTTGTTTCCTTCTCTCCTCCCTCTCAGCACCCTCCAAGGCAAAGCCGATGTCCCCGCAGAGTTCCTCCAAAAGATTTACTTCATCGAGATTAAAAGCTTGAGCCAAATTGGAATAAACCATCAGTACCCCGAATATTTTACCTTTATGGCTCAGAGGAATGGATATGCTCGAGCCTTGTATATATCTTTTGGAAAGAGAACAATTTTTGCAAAGCCACTTACGGCGTCCTTCATCGACGATAACAACCGCTTCTTCCTTGAGAGCTTTTTCGGCACAGGGCATAAGCTTTTCAGCAGAAAACATGGCTTCAACTTCCTCATCTTCCTGCCCCTGCTCCAATGCCACCGTCTGAAAGACAGGTTTGTCGTTCTTAGACAAAACAGCTTGAGCCAACTTGTATCCTTTAAAATCAACCATTATTTTACACAATTTATTTAATAGCTTTTTGGGGTCACCCTCTTTTACTATTAATCTATTAACGTCCCCCACCGTATGTAACACTCTGTTTAAACGCTCGATATGTTTTTCGGCTTTCTTGCGGTCAACTACCATCTGATTAAAAGTAGCGGTTAATTCTCCTACCTCATCGCCGCTCTTAACGAGCAATTCTTCGTATCCACCCGTAACGCCAAAAGAGGCTACTTTGCTGGAGAGTGTTTCAAGGGGTTTTGTGAAAAATCTTGAAACGAGCAAAGTTGCTGTGGAGCCCATCAAGAGGATTGCAAGAGTTATAAGACCGATGACCTTATACAACCTATTCGAGGCAGCCACGATGGAGCCCTCGCTTAAACCGACATGGACCTCGGCATCCGTTCTTTCAATCAATCTGCACCCAACATCGGTTACGTCTTCGCCTTCGATCACAAGACGTTGAGCGTTTATGGATACACCTTCCGGAATAACATTTGCATCGACGAGTTCGATTGGAAAACCGTCCTCAAAGGTATGTGTTACCACTTCGCCATCGAATCCAATCA
>DSBK01000088.1 GCA_011046085.1 Actinomycetota bacterium | reverse complement strand
AGGAGTCGAGAGAGAAAAGTTGGATTTTCGATGAAATAATAGCCGCTCCCATCGGGGGTTTCATGATGGTGATGGATGGCGATTTTGACCTCTTGGGGAACAAGCAGACCTGCGGCCTCAATGGTTCTTAAACCAATTACTGGATGAAGTTTAACCATATTAAACTCCGAAGATGTCAGCGAGCTCTTCTTTTGAAGAATTCTTTCGGGCACCAATGTCTTCCCAAGATCATGAAGCGCCGCGGAAACCAAGAAAAAGTGTACATCTTGAGCAGGTAAATTCATTAATTTTGAAAGCGCCTCCGCAAAAGAAAATAAATAACGCGTGTGCTGCTCAATTTCACTTCTAACCGATATCTTCTTTAGAAACTGTTCTAATATATGAAGTTGTTCTCGATAAATTTTCTCCCTTAAGTCAACTCGTGTTTTCATGTTTTCCTTTTAAAAGAACCTCTTTATTAACGTCGATTTCTACCATACAACCAAATTCCTATATATGCGCTAACAACACCCTTCTTCACAAACATAACCCCTACATGTAAACCCTAGATAACTTGGTAACGCTCCTATGCAATTGATATTGTAAACCAAATACCAAATGCATTATAACGCAAGGATCATTTATTTTTCCAGAAAACTTTTAGTTAAAAGGCATTTAGAACTGGAAGGTATGATTTAAAAAGAATTCATCTTGGAATTAAAGGGATAACCCTAGAGCAAAAATTGAATATATTTTTAATAGAAAAGTGTTACTAAATTGCATAGGGAATGCGCCTATAAACTACTATGAACTTCCTTGCAAATATTTCTCTATCTCGCCTATGATGGTTTCTGGATCTATAGGTTTTTCAATATATCCCGTACAGCCAGCAAACATGGCCTTATCCTTGTCGCCTACCATAGCATAGGACGTAAGAGCTATTATGGGGACGTCACCATCCGCCCCCGACTCTCTTATTCTCTTGGTGGCCTCAAGGCCATCGATATCGGGAAGCATGATATCCATAAGTATCAAGTCCGGCTTCTCTTCTATCGCAAGATTTACCCCCTCTTTACCGGTTTCAGCCCTTATTACCTCGTAACCGTTTTTCTCTAATATGAAGCCGATAAGATACATATTTACCCTGTTGTCCTCAACCACCAAAACCCTTTTCTTCATTTTTTTACCTCCCTATAACTCAATGGCAACATAAACGTAAATGCGCTCCCTTTGCCAAATTTGCTTTCTGCCTTTATGCCCCCTCCAAGTAAAGCTATTATCTTTTTTGAGAGATAAAGACCAAGCCCCGTGCCCTCTTGTCTCGGTTGTCCCTCGACAAAAATTTGACTGAAGGCCTTAAACAGCTTACCTATGTCATTCTCTTTTATTCCGATGCCTGTATCCTCAACCGATATCTCAACCTCTTTGTCTTTCTTGGCCACTCTTATCTCAATTTTTCCTTCGTTTGTAAATTTTATGGCGTTATTTATGAGATTTACAAGAACTTGTTTTACCCTTCGTTCATCGCTTTCAACCGCAAGCTTTTTGGGTAATGTAAGAGATATTTTTAGACCTTTTTCTTCTGTAGCTACCGAGAAAGAGTCTTTAACTTCTTTTACAAGAGTTGGGACATCAAGTTTTTTAATATTTAGTTCCAGCTTATCCGCCTCTATTTTGCTTATATCAATTATATCATTTATGAGAGAGAGAAGATGATTGGCGCTGTTCTTTACCATGATGAGCTGTTTTCTCTGCTCCTCTGTAATCTCGCCGACCATATCCTGCAAAATTATGGTGGTAAAACCAATTATGGAGTTTAAGGGCGTCCTTAGTTCGTGGCTCATTGAGGCAATGAACATGGATTTTAATCGATCGAGATCTTGAAGCTGCTCGTTAGCATCTTTGAGTTTATCCGTGGCTTTGTTGAGGTCCTCCACGATATTTATCAGATCCCTCTGAGATTTTTCAAGCTCCGCAGTTCTTTCTTTAACCATCTCTTCAAGATGTTCATGGTACTTTGTCAGCTCTTCCTCTGCCGATTTGCGTTTAAATATGGTGGTTGCCTGTTCCGAGATAATTTGAAGGCGTTGTAAGTCTGATTCTGCAAAAGGTTCTTTGCGAGAGATGTCCATTAACCCAAGCACATCATCCTCCGAAACAAGGGGAATTGCTGCTACTGAACGGATACCTAATAATTTGTGAACCTTGGGAACGATTTTTTTCAACATATTATTCTCTGTGCAGTCGGCCATTAAACGCTCGATGCTTTCGCGGTCATTAAAAAGACGTGGTTTTTTTGAACAAATCACCTGCGAATACAATTTCTCATTCTTCAATCTAATTTTTACCTCAGGTATTTTTGCGCCGATAATCCTTTCGATTCTCTTTAATACTGCTTGTGGAAGAGCAAGATTCTGAAGCACCAGATAATCTTTATCTTTGCTGAGAAAGTATATCGTTGCCCCTAAGGAAGAAAAAATCCTCTTAGTTTCGTTTGATAGCAGATTGATTATTTCCTGAACACTTTCACCTCTGTTAATGGCGCTGTTTAGTGAATTGATAAGGGCAATGTCCTCCGTTTTTTGTTTAATTTCTTCCTCTGCCCTTTTGCGCTCGGTGATGTCCTTAAAAAAGGTGGCAAACTTTCCTTCCCCAGCAGAAAAGACCGATATTTTGAAATATCTTGCCATTGGTTCAAAGAATGTCTCAAAAGAAGTGGACTCCCCCGTGGAAGACACGTTTGAGTATATTTTCAAATAAGGTGCTTCGTGTATTCCATAAAGCTCAGTAGCTTTGGCTCCCATGGCCTCCTCCTTTTTAATTCCCAAAATTGTTTCATAAGCTGGGTTTACATCCAGAATTCTGTAATCTATGGGCTCGCCTGACTTATCATAGATGATTTCGTGAAAAGCCAGACCCTCGTTCATTGAGGAGTAGAGCGTTCTGTATTTACTCTCGCTTTCCCGCAGCGCCTGATCTGCGGTCTCCCTCAGAAAAACATATAAAAAGAAGCCCAAAAACAGCGGCTCTAACATTTCAAGATAATCCTCGAAGGGGTCCAAGATCGTGGTAATCCCACTCCACTCCAAAGTGTTGCTTAAGCCATGAAAACCAATCAGCACAAAAAATCCAACAAGGAAAAACTTGGCAACGGGCGGTAAAACACGCTTCCAGAAGGCAAACAGGATAATGAGGGATGTTAGGGCAGCCAAGAAACTGATTAGGTCAAAAATGGCTACAGGATTCATCTCTTTGCCTCGCCCCCCTCTTTCCAAACACCCTTAAGCACCAGACGAGCAAAGATACCGAACCAACGGCATTAAATCCATGCTCGAGAAAATTAAGGAGATCTCCCCAAAAGAAACCCTCGAGAACCGTTAAAATCCTACCTGCCAAAAACGCGCAGAATCCCATTATCAATATTTCAGATGATAAAAGACGCTTAAGTCGTGAGCGGCCCGTCAAAATGAAGATTAGCAAGCCCACCCAAAGCAGAAGTGTGATAAGCTCATTTTCCTGTATCATTTTGACTTCTCCTTCTTGGATTTGGATTTGGCCTCTTTCTCAAGCTTGGCTATCCGTTTTTTAAGATCCGTCAATTTTTAAGCTATTTCATTTATTTTTTTAAATATGTACTCATTCTCCTATAATTTTAAAAGAAGAATGTATGAAATTATGTAAGATTTCAATCTCTTTTGCTTTTTGCGTATAACGTTTTGCTTTCAGCCCCAAATCCTATTGCTTTATTCCTTTTCCATCTCCGGCGTGTAGCTGCCATAACGGGCGGCGGCGTTGAGTTTGGCGCGTTTCAGCAGTGCGGCTTGCGCAGCCGGAACATTTTCCTTCTTACCTAGCCAAGCTTGCAGCGCCGTTTCTTGCAGAGCGCGACCATAGGAGAAAGAGAGTTCCCACGGTTGGTTGAGATAATTTGCATTCATAGCATTCAGATTGACGGTGGCTTCTTCCGGACTCTGGCCGCCAGAGAGAAAATTGATGCTAGGCACGGCCGCTGGCACGGTGCGGCGTAATTGTTTGACGGTATTTTCCGCCACCTCTTCTGGACTGGCTTTTGTATGTTCCTTGCCGGGTACCACCATGCTGGGTTTTAAAATGGTGTATTCCAAAATTACGCCGTAACGACGCATGGCGTGATAGACAGCATGCTGCACAGTCTCAGTTACTTCAAAACAACGCTCAATGGTATGTTCGCCGTCGATCAGCACTTCTGGTTCCACAATGGGAATGATACCAACTGACTGGCAAATGGCAGCGTAACAAGCTAGCGCTTCGGCGTTGGCCTCTATACCAAGACGTCTCGGATTATGGGTACTAATGGGATAAACTTCTCGCCATTTGGCAAAGCGCGCGCCTTGTTCTTTGTACGTCTTGAGACGTTCACCTAGATTATCGAGACCCTGGGTAATGAAATCACCGGGGGAATTCACTAAAGAGATCGTACCTTTATCCACTTTAACCCCAGGGACAATGCCTTGACTTTCTGCCACCTCCGGAAGCAGAGTGCCGTCGTCATTCTTCTGTGTCAGAGTTTCTTCAAATAAAATGATGCCGCTGATATAGTCACCAAGGCGGGGCGTGGTTAATAACAAGGTGCGCCAGGCGCGTCGGTTTTCCTCGGTCGGCTCTACGCCGATTGGCTTGAAGCGTTTAGTAATAGTAGGCAGACTCTCGTCAGCAGCTAAGATGCCCTTGCCCTTCTGCACCATATCTTCGATAGTCTTTTGCATATCCGTCTGAATACTCATTGTTTGTTCCCTCCCGTATTAGAGTTTATATCTTATTTTATATCATATTATAATTCATGTTGTGACGTTTATTCAGCTTTTAATTGGTCAGTGTGAAATTGTCACGAATAGGACTTAATATTCGGGATGACGCTCCCCGATAACCAGTACATCAGCAATAGTCGGTAAAATTTGGAACAATTTAGGTGATGAGTCAGTTGGTTATTCAAGTTTGTCAAGCCTGACCCCTATCCACAAGAATTTCAAATTCCATAATATGTAATTACACTTCTAGCCAAAACAAATCTCTCCTTTAAGAATTCCCCAAAATTGTGTGATTTCAAGGGCAGTTTTTTTGTAAAAACCCCACTTATAAGTCCCAATAATCCGACTAAATGTCAAAATTCAAGACCAGAGCCCATCCCCTGAACCCGTTCCCCATTTCTGTATCCCTACTCTTTTATCAAATATGTAAGATATTTTGGTCTTTCAATGGGGATATTTTGAAATTGCTTTAATTTTAAAAGATGCTTGTCACCCGAGATAATAAGGTTTGCTTGCCCGGCAAGAGCGCATTCTAAAATGCGATTATCGGATTCATCCTCGGTGATAACATTTAAATTATCTTTCGGGTTAACAACTTTTGCCAAACGATTCATCTGTTTTAAAAACTTTTGAACGTTGTGCTCCGGCCACTTAAATTTATCTCTAAGCTTCCTTGCGGTTTCTATAAGAATGGGTTTAGAAGCAATTAAAACAACTTTTCGCTCTCTTGCCATTTTTAATATGACTCTAGGGGGTCCATCAAAAAGGAGAGCCGAGATAAAGACGTTGGAGTCAAAGACAACTCTAAGCATTATTAACCTTTCTTATTTAAAAGAGCGAACAGTTCTTCTTCAGATTTGATTTCAAATCTTTTGGCGGTTTCTTCCCCAAACTCAAAGAGCTCTCGCCACTCCTTTTCGGCTAGATATTTTTCATACACTTCAATCGCATCGCGAAGAAGATTGCTTTTGGTTTTTCCTTGATCTTTGGCTAATTTTTCAATTTCTTTTGCCGTCTCCGGCGGCAGAGAAAACGTTAACACCTTGGTTGTTCTTCCCATTGCCTTATCCTCCTTCATTAATACTTAGTATTACACGATATCACTTTTTCGTCAAGGATAAGCATATGAAGTCCCGCGTGCGAGTTTGTAACTCTTAAATTAGTTAACCAACATATTTCAATTTTTTTCATTGATGGGTTGTAGAATTTGGAGTGATTTGATTGATGAACCAACAAATGTTATATTGCAAGACCTATCCCCTACTTTTTTTGCTCTTCCCATGGTAATTCAGGAAGTCTCTTAAGAGCTTTCACAAATCTTTTACGATCAAATTTTTCTTTTTTCTTCAGTACATTAAATGTTTCAGTAGACACCACACATCCTATTAATCGTCTGACTTCACTCTCTGAAAACCCTTCGTTTATTAAACAATTAAATGTCTATCTTGTCTCTGGAGGTTTGTTGTCTCTGATTTGGTTATCAACAACTTCTAAGATAACAGCTTTTAAACGGGGATTGGTTTTCATTTCATATTATTCCTTAAAATTATAACTTATCAATATACTGAATTTTATGATATATAATCAAACTTCTAGTTTAGGCTAATCTTTCCTTTAAAAATTTCCCAAAATTGTGTGGTCTCAGGGCTAGTTTTTTCACAGATGACCCCCTGCCTTTTTTCCTTTTAAAGTTTCTCTTTTAAATTCCTACTATCTCATTTAAGCCCTCAACTGCCTGAGTTAATTCTTCCGGAGTGACTACGCCTACCTTCTTCCCAATTCTCTCTATGGAAAGTGTTCTAATTTGACTAATTTTTATCCAAGAACGTTTTGGTAAATTTTCTGATTTTAGTTCCATGGTTAGAGGGAAACCTGCCCTTTGGGGTTGGCTTGTAATTGCCATTGCTATAACTGTGCCTGACCTCTCGTTAAAAACATCTTGGCTTATGATTAAAACCGGTCTTAATCCCGCTTGCTCGTGACCACGCACGGGATTTAAGTCGGCCCAGCGAATTTCACCTCTTAATATTCGGGCCATTCGCTCAACTCCTCTGACAGACCCTCTTCAGCCATTGACTTTTCAAAATCCGGGTCAAGTTTTGCACATTCTTTCGCAAGACGACTGTGTTCTAAACGTCCCAGCTTTTCTTCAACCGCATCTTGCACAGCTCGACTTCTACTTGGGAATACATGAGACTTCACAAGTCGATCCAGTTTTGCTAACAGCTTTTGGTCAATACTAACGGCTATTTTTGCTGTTCTCATTTTCATCACCTCTGGTATTACTATATGTCATACCAGTAACTTTTACAAGATTAAAATATTTTTCGGAATGTAACAAAACGCGTCTGTTCATCCGAACTAATTAATATACTGAACTTCATAGTATGCAATTAAATTTCGAGTCGAGATGAATCTTTCCTTCACGAATTTCCCAAAATTGTGTGATTTCAAGGGCAGTTTTTTTGTAAAAACCCCACTTATAAGTCCCAAAAATCCGACTAAATGTCAAGATTCAAGACCTGACCCCACTTTTTCAACACTGACCCCACTTTTTCAACAGGGCAAAAAATCTTAAAAGGGAGGGGAGTGGTAAAACTTAATATTTTTTTCTAAACACTCTGGAAAAAAGTCTGGCCTTTACTCTGGAATTTTCCTTGACTTTGAGGGTCAATAATCTTTTTCTGGACTTTAGCGTTAGCAATTTTGTTTCTAACCCAGCTTACGCTTCTACCATACTCATTAGCTAAATCTTTTAAGGTTCGGTGGTTATTTACATATTTATTGAAAATAATTTGTTCTAGCTTTTGTGAACGTTTTTTAGATTGAAAATAGCTATTACAGTCTTTACAGAAATACCTTTGTTGCTTTGGGAGTCGAGTACTTTTGCCTTTCCTTATGCAACGATTTGAAGCGCATTTTGGACAGTTTTTTTAGCCACGTTTACACCTCGCTGTAGATAAAAGCCATTGAATTGCACTTAGGATAGCATAAATGGCCTATTTCAGGTGCACGTTTTTGCTATTAACCCTAATTAACAGATAACTTTCTTTTGATATTTATAATTATTATTTATTTTGTAGGTTACCCTAAGGCTCTGGTTTGCCTCCCTACTTATTCATCCCTCATAGTGCGAAATTGCTATTTGTCTTACGGACACGCAATTTGCCGCAACTACTCGACCCTCATTCGTTTAACGGTCAGCTGCACAGTCATCACCTGACGAGTAACCTACTTGGATCTTCAAAACCCTATTGGGAAGTAAGGTAAGGGGGAACGTTCGGCACGGCCCTGTGCTAGGAATCAAGAGCCCAGAGCAACCCACAAAAGAATTATTCTTAGGACAAGTAAGAAAATGAAGGAAGTAAAGCTTTATCTGAGTCTTTTATCTTTTAATTGAGAAAAGAGCTTTTTGTATTGCTTAAGCCAAACTTCTTCTTTTGGATCTTCCAGAAATCGCCCAACATCTTTAAGGATGAAATCTGGTTCAAGTTCAAACACAACTTTTTCCATCGACTCAAAAAGAACTCTTTCGTTAGAAAAATTTTCAGGATAACCGGCAATTTTTAAGCTCTCGTTTAAATAAGAGAAATTCACTTTCGCTTCGCGGTTCAAATACCAGATAAGGTCGTAGAAATCCCGACCTTTCCTATACGGACGGCATAAAATAGCCAGGACTTTACCCGCAAAGAGAGTCTCTAAATCATGTTTTAGTATCGGAAATACTTCATTATACTTGCTCACAAAGAAAGTCTCTCTTCCGCCATGTTTTATATCCACAGGATTCGTGTCCACTTCAATCTTTATGTGTAATCTCTGATTCTTAATCCTTGATAATCCAAGTGGCTCCAGTAAATCGATCACCTTGATGAACGCCTTTTGCACGGTTTTGTCTTCACTTATGTTCAAATCCACCTTGATATTCCTTAACGAAAAGTCTCCTTGTATTAGTTGATTTAAACTTTGAAAATTATATTCAGCAGTCTTTCTATCCAAAGAGAAATCAAGATCCTCCGAATATCTTTTTAAGTCGTAACAAATTCGAAGGCAGGTGCCGCTCATAAAAGAGATGTCCCGTCCAAATTTGCTTTGGTAGATAGATTTAAGGATGATTATCTGCAAATATTCTCGAACGATGTTTACCAAATCTTCGGAAGTAACATTGGGATTCTCACTTCGCATCTGTTCAACCATTTTAACTAAGGTCTGCATATTCTTTGACACTCCTTACCAGTTTGAGTAATTTCAATGAATCAAATCTCTGAGCATAATCTAAGGTTTTATCAAAATCTACTTCACTTAAATTTTGAAGTCTTAACTCTTCCCAAAAATCGTTTCTAGGCAAAAGTCGCCCGCCATTTAAATACAGGTAATCAACCAATGCCTTTTCCCTCTCGGCAATCAAAGTCTTTGGGTCAAATCCAAAAAAAGCTTCTTTTTTAAGCTTCCGATAAACAAATTGACCGTAGAACGTGTTAAATTTCCTGGTGGTTTTGGGGGTAACCAAAGTCATTGAGAACGGAACATCGGGAATCAAGCCATAGATATTTAAAGCAGACTCTAAGCTCACATAACACGGCGAATAAAGATTTCTTGCCACTTCCACTTTGTCGATACGTTTATCGGAAAATGCGTATAATCCTCTCTTAATCGCAACAAGGTCATTTGATTTTACCCAATTGTGAAGCTGCAGCTTCAGCGTATTCGGAGCTGTATTAAAGGCTACCACCTGGGCTTCCGCCTTTGTAAAAACACTTTTTTTCATCTTCTTCTTAAACTCTTTTAATTGCATTTTATTTCACTTGGTTATATTTTTCTATAACTTTCTGAAACAGAATAACATATCCCGTAATTTTTCTCAATCGTCTTTCTCTAACTCCGGTTTTGGCGGAGAGCTTAGAAATCTCTGCTGGATAAATTATTTATTACGTCCTTATGATGGATTTTAACTCTTCGGGCTCTCCTTTGGAAAAGAGATGATTAAGCGACATTGCGGAAAATCCAATATAGAGATCGACCGTAAAACCGAAAAGCGCATAGGGGCAGCTTATTGGCTTAATTTTCCTTTTTTCTGAGGGATAGTGCACTTTCTGCACAGTGCAGAAAGTGCACAGTGCAGAAACTGCTACATTCTCATTTAGCCAGATTTTTAACACTCAAGGGAATTCTTTGCGAGGAGTCGAACTTTATAAAAAATAACGTAGCCAAAGGACTCGTTATCCACATTGCGTGCATTTAAGAAGCCCTGTAACCCACGTAGATCTCCATTGGGCCATGAAGTTTGTAAACAATTTGGTCGATGAGCCAGTTGGTCTTCCGTGAGCTGCGCTTCAAGTTTGTCAAGCCTGACCCCGTTCACGTTCAATTTTTTCTATGACCCCGTTCAATTTTTTCTATCCTTCTAAGTTTAAACTTACTCTTAAAGCTTGATTGGTTTGAGCAAGTCGTTCTGTGTCGAGTTCGCCTAACCGTTTAATTAACCTAGCTTTATCAATGGTCAATATTTGAGCTAAATTAACCATGGAGTCTTTATCCAATCCGGCTGAACCCTTGGGAAGAAAAACGGTTACGGGATAAACTCTAATTGTGGTTGTGATTGCAGCAACAATGGTGGTTGAACTGTGCTCATTGCCAACATCATTTTGGATAATGAGCGCCGGGCGAATTCCTTTTTGCTCGCTTCCTCGCCCAGGATTAAAATTTACTAGCCATATCTCTCCGTGTCTGGGAAAACTACTACTCTTCATCCATGGCCTCGCTTCCATAATGGATTATCTCCTCGGCTACTTTTAAATTCTCTTCAGCCATGGCCCGGTAACCGGTCTTTAATGACTCTTCAAGCTGCTTTTTCCCAAAAACCTTTATGGCCTCTTCAACCAGAGCGCTCCTGCTAAGCTGGCGATTCTTTGCTTCCTCATCCAACTTTTTGACCAAATCACGCTCAACGGTAACCGTAAACTTAACTTTTGTCCCCACCATTTTCACCTCCAAATTATCATACTAATTGTACATCCTTATGGTATGACAATCAAGAAGATAATTTAACTCAATCTTTGTTGCTTACAAATTTCATAGCAAGTAGAAGTTTTTTAAACAGTCATTGCGCGGCAACCTCCGAAGCAATCTCTGTTGTTAACATTTAGGACTAACCCTCTTGCTCGAAAAGGTGATCCAAATGAGGCCGTGTGGGAAAGATTACTTGGCAAAAATTTACTTGACAGAAGCAGTTTTTTCATAGATGACTCTGCCCTACAACGAACCTAAATAAATAAATCTGTCCCCTTTTCCAGAATATACAATTACACTTCTAGCCAAAATAAATCTTTCCTTCACGAATTTCCCAAAATTGTGTGATTCCAGGGCTGTTTTTTGTAGGTATGGTGCCCCGGGAACAAGATCCTTACTACCCCTCAATTTTTGATAGTAATTCCGTCGCACTGATGATTTCAATACCTTGATACTTACCTAACCTCAGTAGATGCCGGTCTCCAGAAACAATGAATTTTGCCTCAACTTCAACAGCGCATTCAAGAATTCGGTTATCGGGATCGTCTTCGAGAACTGCTAATCTCTGAGTTGGTTTGACCAATTCCGACGAGTAGCCGACTGTCCTTATTGCTTCAACGATATCTTCCTCGCTCCAGCCGAATTTATCCCTTAAGCGATCCGCGAATTCGGCCAGAATGCTTGGAGATGTGAAAAGATGGATTCTTTTGACCCGAGCCAACTCGAAGAGCTTTTCGGGATTGCCGCCGAAGATAAAAGCGGACAGAAAGATGTTGGTATCAAAAACAACGCGGCGCACCATTAACTCCGGATCCCCCTGGCCTCGTGCACGATTCTTTCGATGTCTTCTTCCGAAGTGATACTCAGTCTTTTGGCTGTCTCTTTGCCGTGCCGACGCAACCGTTGCCACCTTCTCTCATCAAGATAATCCTCGTAAATACGGACCATCTCGCGAAAGAGCTCGCTCTTTGTCTTCCGTTCTTCATTGGCCAACTTCTCGATTTCCTCAAATAGTTGAGGAGGAAGAGAAACCGTAAGTGTTTTTGTTGTCCTAGCCATTTTATTTATCCTCCTTCAGTCTTACTTAGTAATATCATTTTATCATTACCAATTCTTGTGTCAATATCTGAAAAAGATATCGGAGAACCACATGTTCACAAGTACCTGTGTTTCCTTCTAAAATCTTTTCTGCTACATCTTTGAATGTCATGGTTTGCTCAGAAATCTAGAAAACTTGTAATTTAAGACCCGCCCCTATTCCAAGAATTTCCCAAAGCTGTGTGATTTTATGGCGGTTTTTTTGTAAAAACCCCACTCATAAATCCTAATAATCCGATTAAATGTCAAGATTCAAGACCTGACCCCACTTTTTATATTGATGCCGGCTCTTGTTGGCAAGCAACATCTCTAAGACCGCCAATTGACAAGTGAATTGACCCTCACCGACAACCATTCGTCGGCAATTAGTCCAGCCTTTTCTCGATAGGTCGGCTAATCATTCTCGGTCAGCCTGTAAAGACCTGACCCCACTTTTTCTTCTGACCCCACTTTTTCTTCCGGCGTGATGCCGTAGAGGGCATATACCATTTCGTCGATCTGTTTTTCGAGGGCGGAGGTGTCGGCATTTGGGGTCTTTCTTTTTGGCGAAGAGGATTTGGTCGACGAGAACCAACATTTATTTATTCTTCCTCATTATCTGTTCTAAATTTCAAATCATATTTTATTATGAATTGAATCTCTTCATTTGTTAAGCCATAGGCATCTTTAATAGCTAAATCTATTTTATCAATTAAAAACTTTGAATGTCGGGCATAATATTCGCGATATTCAGATACATGGGCATAGCTTACCTTTTTTATTTTTGAGTTTTTGTGCAAGTCTTTCAAGTACGCCTTGTAAATGTCTTCAATAGTTGCAAAAGATTCTTTGTTAAAATCCTCAATAGGTATTGGAAACATTTCCAGCTCGTAAGATTTTAAGTCAAGATTATTTGAGTAGATATGATAAAACCAAAAATATAAATTACTGCTCAAAAGGGCAGCTATTAAATTCCTGTATTCGGGTTTGACCAAAACAGGCTTTTCTTTTGTTGAACCTGTTAAAAAATTAGTAACGATATTATAGTAACGTCCACCAGAGCTTCTATAGTATACAGGCTTGCCTTTTTCATCAAATAAATTAGAAAGTGTTGTTTTCGATTTGTAAATCTTGTCAAGGATAGATAACTCAATGTCTGTTCCAACTTTGGGAATCCTTCCATACTTGACAAAGGAAAAACTATTAACATATTGCAGACCGTCAATCACTTTCTGAACACTTGTATCTTCGTATCTTTTGTTCACCTTAGTAGTAAACAGATTTTTTGTAGGCTTACCATTTTTTTGACAACTGATAATTGCAACACGTTGATCAGCATTGTCAAATATCTTTTTAGGACGGTTGGAATATGTTGAGACATAAATTGTTTCGCACATTCTGAACATCATATTATGAAGTGCTGTCATAGAGTCGCTGGAAGCGATTGCCATAGGGACAATATAAGTGAGGACAGAGTTATAGTTAGCAAGGTTGAATCCTTTATCAATAAAAAGTGAGAATGTGTCTATAGAGCCTTTTTGTTTCCCGCTAATAGTTTTTGCAGATTCATAATGCGACTGGAAATACTTTTTGTGTTCCGCCGGATAATCTGCTCCGTATGGCGGATTACCAATTACCACATCAAAGCCCTCTGTTACCCCGAACATCCACTCAGGGTCAAACCATGACGCTGCCTCATCGGCAAACGGATTCCATTCTGAAAGCTTATAGGTCTGGCTTCCT
>DSBK01000006.1 GCA_011046085.1 Actinomycetota bacterium | reverse complement strand
TTGGCGGGGGTTATTTTGGGTGCTGCGGCTAACCAAATCCCCGTTGTTATAGATGGATTTATTTCCGGAGCAGCCGCATTGGTTGCTTCAAAAATTGCTCCTGAATCGGTAAACTATATGATAGCTTCACATGTATCTGTTGAACCTGGTCACAAAAGAGTGCTGGAATTGCTGGGGCTGAAACCCGTGCTTTTTATGGATATGCGTTTGGGCGAAGGTACGGGGGCTGCTCTTGGTATAAACATTGTTGAAGCTGCTTGTAAAATAATAAACGAGATGGCAACATTTGAAGGCGCTGGCGTTTCTGAAGCGGAGGATAAATAAGATGACCAAGGTTTATTTGGTAAGACATGGTGAAACAGAATGGAATGCAAAAGGGAAATATCTTGGTTTAACCGACATTCCTCTAAACGATAACGGGGAACGTCAAGCCAAAGCGTTATCTTCATTTCTGTCGGAGGAACGGATTGATGCGGTTTATTCAAGTGCTTTAACGCGCACAATTCAGACGGCGAGAATTATTGCAAAGTCGCATGGGCTCAAAGTTTTAAAAATACCTGAGTTAAACGAGGTTGATTTCGGTGAGTGGGATGGTTTGACGTATTTTGAAATTAAAGACAAGTATGCAAATCTTGCCGATGATTGGTTGAACAAAACCTCGGAGGTTCAAATTCCCGGCGGAGAAACCTGGAGCCATTTTAAGGAAAGAGTCATGATTGGATTAAGAAAAATCATGAATGAAAATGAGGATAAAAACATTTTAATTGTTACTCACGGAGGGCCAATCAAAGCGATAATAAGTGAAGTGCTTGAATTAAACTCAACGAGTTTTTGGAAGATTCGCCAGGACAGAGGAGCACTAAATATCATTGAGTTTTTTGATGGAAATGCCATTTTAACGTTATTAAATGATACCTGTTATCAGAAATAAGGAAATTGAACAGTTTGGCATATTCGCAGGTAAATCCTTGAGTCAGTACAATCGTTGTGTTAAAATCTACAGATTACGAATGTGTTGAATAATAACAGAAAAAGTCATCGCCTGCCGGTAGGCAGGCGATGCAACATCGGAGTTCTCAAAATGACAAAATTCAACACATTTATTAATATAGGCAGATATCAACACATAGGGGTTGGTTTTATTCTCTAAAGGTGAGATGAATGAAAAATTTTTTACGTTCGGAGCTTGATATTTTAAAACCATACAGTCCAGGAAAACCAATTTCTGACGTGAAAAGGGAGCTTGGGCTCAAAATGGTGATAAAGCTCGCATCCAACGAGTCTCCTTACCCGCCTTTTGAAGAGGCAATTGAGGCAATTTGGTCTGCTCGAAATGAAGTTTATCGTTACCCCGATAGTGGTTGTGTTGATCTTAAGAACAAATTGGCGTCGTTTTTGGATGTTCCCGAATCAAATTTAATGATAGGCAATGGCTCAAATGAACTTTTGAGGCTGTTGGCGCAGATTTGTTTAAATTCCGGTGATGAAGTAAT
The DNA here is from genome assembly GCA_011046085.1 of Actinomycetota bacterium. Lineage (GTDB taxonomy): Bacteria > Actinomycetota > Aquicultoria > UBA3085 > Oleimmundimicrobiaceae > DSBK01. The sequence continues at coordinate 12,819 of DSBK01000006.1, read as the reverse complement.
AATGGCGAATCCCTCATTCATCGTTTATCCAACCGTTACAAAGATGATGGGCGGCGTGTGTCAAGAAATCCCCTTAGCCGATAACCATCGACACAATCTAAAAAATATGTTGAGTACAGTAAACGAAAGAACAAAAATTGTTTTTATATGTAATCCCAATAATCCTACAGGCACAATTGTTAGCAAAAAAGAAGTAGATGATTTTATGCGTGAAGTGCCTAAAAGCGTGATGGTCGTTTTCGATGAGGCATATTTTGAATATGTTGATGACGAAGACTATCCAAATGGGCTCGATTATTTTTGCGAGGGAAATTTAGTGGTGGTTCTTAGAACATTTTCAAAAATTTATGGCCTTGCTGGATTGCGAATTGGTTACGGTGTCGCATCGCGATCTATCGTTTCTGCCGTGGATAAAGTTCGAGAGCCGTTTAACGTAAATTCCCTGGCTCAGGTTGCAGCTATTGCGAGCCTTGATTGTGGAATTAAGGTGGAAGAAAGAAAAAGATTGACGCTTGAGGGAAAATTTTTCTTATATAAAGAATTTAAGGATTTAGGGTTAAAATTTATTGAGTCTCAAACCAATTTTATTTTGGTTGATGTTGGGATGGATTCAAGAAAAGTATTCAATAAGCTTTTGCAGCTTGGCGTAATTGTCCGAACTGGAGATATATTTGGCCCTAGTTATGAAAATTTTATAAGGATAACGATTGGAACAACAGAGGAAAATAAAAAACTTATAAGGACGATAAAAGAAGTGTTAAGCTGTTGATAGCAGATGCCTGCCCGCCTCTGGCGGGGCAGATGGATTATAGAGCATAGAGTGTGGAGTATAGGGTATAGGAAAATCAAAAAACAAGAAAAAAGTCATTGCGAGAGAGCGTAGCGACACCTGCCTGCCGACAGGCAGGGAAGCAATATTTAATTGTCACACTTCTTCTAGTTGCTTGCAATGACCATCAACTATCGGCTCCCCGCTCTCAACCAATAATCTATAAAGGCGGTGTAAGGTAATGATTATAGTGATGAACGAAGGTGTAGGTCAAAAAGAGATAGAACACGTTGTTGACAAACTAAAAGGCATGGGATTAGAAGCACATTTTTCAAAGGGAAAACATAGGGTAATTATTGGTGTGATAGGTGATGAGGATACAGTCGCTGCGGTTCCATTTGAAGCGTTTCCCGGCGTAGAAAAGGTTATGCCGGTCCTTAAACCCTACAAACTAGTAAGTCGGGAATTTAAATCGGAAGATACTGTGATTAAAATAAGGGATGCTTTGATTGGCGGCGATTACTTTACCGTAATTGCAGGGCCTTGTTCTGTGGAGTCGGAGGAGCAGGTTTTAGCCACCGCTAAGGCCACAAAGGAAGCGGGCGCAACGATGTTTAGGGGTGGTGCTTTTAAGCCGAGGACCTCACCTTATAGTTTTCAGGGTCTGGGGGAAGAAGGACTAAAAATATTGGCGAAGGTTAGGGATGAAACGGATCTCCCGATTGTAACGGAAGTGATGGATACGAGGGATGTGGAGTTAGTTGCCAATTATGCCGATGTTGTGCAAGTTGGCGCGAGGAATATGCAAAATTCTCAACTCTTAACCGAGGTTGGAATGCAGGAAAAACCCGTTCTTTTAAAAAGAGGGTTTAGCAATACAATCGAAGAGTTTTTGATGGCGGCTGAGTATATTGCTAAGGGCGGTAATGAAGATATAATTTTGTGCGAAAGAGGGATAAGGACATTCGAGACCTATACGAGGAATACCTTGGACATAAGCGCTGTTCCTTTGATAAAGGGCTTGAGCCATCTTCCGGTGATCGTAGATCCTAGTCACGCTGCTGGCAGGAGAGATTTGGTTGAGCCATTGAGTTTGGCTGCCATAGCAGCTGGCGCTAACGGGATAATGGTTGAAGTTCATTTGAATCCGGAAGAAGCTTTGTGTGATGGTTCACAATCTTTAGCACCGACTGATTTTGCAAAATTTATGAAAAAAGTAGTTCCTTTAATTAAGATATTTGGAAAAGAATTAAAGGTTGGTTAGCATGAAACATTTTAAACAAGTTTCAATAATTGGAGTGGGGTTAATGGGTGGTTCACTGGGCTTAGCCATAAAAAACTTGCCCAAACCACCTAAAATTGTAGGTATTTCCCGACGTCGTGAGACGATAGAAGAAGCAAAAAAAATTGGAGCAATCGACGAAGGGACAATATCTTTAGAAGATGGGGTAAAGGATGCCGATTTGGTGTTTGTTTCTACTCCTGTTGGTGTAATTGTTGAAACCGTCAAAAAGATATCTCCTTTTTTAAAGGAAGGATGCATTGTAAGTGATGTGGGAAGCACGAAATCGAGCATTTCTCACAACATTGAAAAATTTTTACCGCCGGGGGTTCATTTTATTGGCGGACATCCGATGACCGGATCTGAGAAAGAAGGGGTTGCTGCAGCGAAAGTAAGCTTATTTAAAAATGCTTATTACATTCTGACTCCTACTTCCAAAACCGACATGACGGCATTTAAGCGGCTGCACTCGCTTCTCAAATTCATTGGAGCAAATGTAATTGCCATTGAACCCAAAAAGCATGATGAACTGGTTGCCGCCATAAGTCATTTGCCTCATCTGCTTTCGGCTGCATTGGTAAATTTGGCTCGCAAACACACAAATGAGAAAGAAAATCTCCTGTTGCTTGCGGCGGGCGGGTTTCGTGATATGACTCGAATTGCTGCTGGCAATCCCTCTATGTGGTTGGATATCTGTTTTGAAAACAGCGATGCTATTTTAAAAGAAATCAATGAATTTCAAAATGAGATTGAAGAGCTTGGCAGAATAATTGCCAAGAAGGACGCAAGAGGTCTTGAAGATAAGCTTGAAGAGGCGAGGGTGGTTAGAAATAATCTTCCCTCGATTCTTCATAAAGACATTTCTCAATTTAGAGAGCTTTCAATTCCAGTTGAGGATAAACCCGGTGTAATTAGCGATATCGCGGTTACAGTTGGAAACATCGGGATAAATGTGGAGGATATTGAGATAGTTCATTTAACTGAGAGGTTTGGTTTTGTTAAACTGATAATAGCAGACTCTCAAGCTGCTGAAAGAGCAAGGACAGCTCTTATGAGCAAAGGATATGATGTGGAATTAAAGAGTGTTTACGAAAGAGACGAAAGGTAACAAGCGCTGAATAAGGGGATTAGGTGGAATTAAAAGTAAGCAAGGTTTCTGCTCTTAAGGGAACCATTGAAGTGCCGGGAGACAAATCAATATCTCATCGTACTCTGATACTGGGAGCTATAGCTGAGGGAGAAACTCGTATTTCGGGGTTTTTGTCTTCAAATGACTGCTTAAGCACTTTAAATTGTCTCATGTCTCTGGGTGTTGAAATTGAACGATTAAATTCGACCAATTTATTGGTCAAAGGGGTTGGCTTGAGGGGCCTTAAAGAAGCGGGGAAGGTGTTGGATGCGGGAAATTCTGGTACGACTATTAGAATTCTTCCTGGAATATTGGTCGGACAGAATTTCTCCTCGGTTTTAACCGGGGATAGTTCTTTAAGAAGACGACCTATGAATAGAATTATTGAACCATTGCGGCTGATGGGGGCAGACATATGGGCGACAGATGAGAAGAATCACGCTCCAATTGCTATCAAAGGTGGTCCTCTTAAGGGTATTTTATACGAGACGTCCATTCCAAGCGCTCAAGTGAAAAGCTGTATTTTGTTGGCAGGTCTATTGGCTGACGGGAAAACATGTCTTAAAGAAAAGGTAAAATCGCGAGATCACACTGAGCGGTTGTTAAAATTTTTGGGTGCAAGCATTGAGGTCAACGATAACAAAGTTTGTGTTCAGGGAGGGCAAAAGTTTTCGGGAGGGAAGATTAAAATACCAGGTGATTTTTCGTCCGCATCTTTTCTTATGGCAGCGGCTCTCTTGATAAAAGATTCAGAAATAATTATCAAAGATGTTGGGGTAAATTCTACAAGAACGGGTTTTTTGAATGTTTTATTGGAGATGGGCGCCGACATAGATGTCTTTAACGAGCGGATGATTTCAGGGGAACCTTGGGCCGATATCTGGGTAAGAACAAGCAAGCTAAAAGCGGGAGCGGTTGCCGGGGATGTGATTCCGAAAATCGTTGATGAACTCCCAATTTTGTCGGTCGTTGCAACTCAGGCCAAGGGGACTACCATCGTAAGGGGAGCAAGAGAGCTGAGGGTAAAAGAGACTGATCGAATCAAGGCAATATGCTCTGAACTTAAAAAAATGGGCGCCAATATTGAAGAGTTTGAAGATGGTTTTGCGATTCACGGGCCAAGTTCTTTAAAAAGCGCGCAATGTTTTTCTTTTGGAGATCACAGAATGGCTATGGCGCTTACTGTTGCAGGGATGTGCGCAGGGGGGGTCACAACAATACAAGACTCGGAATGTATAGATGTTTCATTTCCAGGATTTAAAGAGGTTCTTAATTCGTTGATAAAGGAGAAGGTCATTTGATTATAGCCATTGATGGACCGGCTGCCTCTGGTAAGAGCACGATTGCAAAGGAGATTGCCAAACGGCTTAACTATAAATATTTGGATACCGGCGCAATGTATAGGGCTTTAACGTGGAAAGTTCTTAAAAACGAAGCGGATTTCTCTGACGAGATGGCAATTGTAGAGTTTGTCAAGGATACAAAAGTTTATTTTGAGGAGACCATCATTGGAGGAAAATTGATTGTAAAAACGTATCTTGATGATGATGACGTGACGGAGGAGATACGTTTATCAGAAGTTAGCAATCACGTTTCTCTTGTAGCTAAAATTTCTGCTGTAAGGGAAGTCATGGTTAAACTTCAACAAGAATTGGCCATAAATAAAAATTTTGTTGTTGAGGGACGCGATATAGGAACCCATGTCTTTCCTGATGCGGATCATAAATTCTTTCTAACTGCTTCAACTGGGGAGCGGGCCAAAAGAAGATATCTCGAATTAAAAGAAAAAAGTCATGAAGTTGAGGCCTCTTCTGTGGAGCATGAATTAATTTCCCGCGATACCATAGATAGCACGCGAAGCGCCAGCCCTCTTGCAAAAGCTCCCGATGCATATGTGCTTGATACCACCGAAAAAAGTATAGATGAGGTGGTTGAAGAAATTTTGAAAGCAATAAAGGGTGAAAATTGAATTGAATGAGAAAAACAACCTTTTTTACAGCTTCACCATGCGTTTGTCTTTTATAATACTAAAACTTTTTTACAAATTTAGCATTTTCGGCAAAGAAAACATCCCAAAAACCGGACCGGTAATTTTTGCATCAAACCACACAAGCAACATCGATCCTTTTGTAGTGGGTGCGGTATTGTATCCACGCAAGGTGCATAGTATGGCAAAAGAGGAATTGTTTCAAGTTCCCCTTCTAGGGTTTTTTATCAAAAAACTTGGTGCTTTTCCTGTTCGCAGGGGAAAATATGACAGACAAGCTTTTAAAAATTCACTTGAAATTTTGTCGAAAGGTCAGGTATTGGCTCTTTTCCCAGAAGGGACAAGAAATCGGTTGGGAGATGGCAAATTAGGGTCTCTGCACAAAGGAACTGCAACCATTGCAATTAAAAGTGGTGTTTCGATTGTTCCTGTGGGAATTAGGGGAACAGAGAAGATATTTTCTAAAGGAAAATTAATTCCGAGGTTTCCAAAGATTAAAGTAAAGGTTGGGGAGCCGTTACTATTGATTGACGATAAAGTAAAGTTAACCGAAAAAATTGCTGAGGCAATTACATCGATTTTAGGGGAAATACAAGAATGAAAGTAGAAGTTGCAGAACATGCCGGTTATTGTTATGGAGTTGAAAGGGCGCTTAAATTGGCGCAAGAAGCAGTTGGAAAACTGCCAGAGCCAATTTGCACCCTGGGGCCCATAATTCATAATCCTCAAGTTGTTGGCTGGCTTAAAGATAAAGGGATAAGTTCGGTAGATAGTTTAGATTCAATCGACAAAGGAACGATTATTATTCGTTCTCACGGTGTTGACCCCACGGTTAAAACTGCGGCAAAGGAGAAGGGCTTGGAAGTTGTCGATGCTACCTGTCCCTTTGTTAAGAAAGCTCAACATTGCGGCAGAAAACTTGTTGAGGAAGGATATGATCCTGTAATCATCGGTGAAAGAAATCATCCTGAGGTTATAGGGATTCTTGCTTATGCGGGAGGAAACGCAGTTGTGGTTGAAACCATTGATGATGCTAAACGTCTTCACGATTTTGATAAGGTTGGGATCGTTGTCCAAACCACACAGCCGATTGAAAACTTAAAAAAGGTTGTTAACGAGCTAATTCCTAAAGCCACGGAAATAAAGATATTCAACACGATTTGCAATGCCACCGTTAAGAGACAAATTGCCGCTAGAAACTTAGCGAAAAAAACCGATGTTATATTGGTTATCGGTGGTAAAAATAGCGCAAACACAACAAGGTTGGCCCAGATATGTCAGGATGTTAATCAGCGAACGTATCATATTGAAACAGCATCAGAAATAAAGAAAGAGTGGTTTGATAATACGAATATCGTAGGAGTTACAGCTGGCGCGTCAACACCTAGTTGGATTATCGATGAAGTGGTTAGCGTGGTGTCTGATATTTAATAAGGTTCATCTAAAGGATGTTGAAATAACTTTTTGGGCTCATTTTTCTATTCACTTAAATTTCATCATTATATTTGGTGATTAAAATAACTAAAGAAGCAAAGAAGAATATTAATACGAACGAGGTAGATGAATGGTTGCAAAAATCACCAAGATTGTTAACGGCAGCGTGGCTGACAAAGCAGGCATTCGAGCAGGAGATATTTTAGAAGAGATAGACGATACTCCTTTAAAAGATATCATCGATTTTCAAGTGCTGTCCGATGGTTCTAAATTCAAAATTCTTGTTTTGCGTAGGGGAAAAAAATTCATTTAAATATCACGAAAAGGGTTGGCGAACCACTTGGAGTCAGGTTTGCCGCATCAGTTTTTGATAGGTTAAAATGCTGCAATAATGAGTGTATTTTTTGTTTTATTGATCAGCTGCCTGCAGGAGTTAGGAAGAGCTTGCTTGTTAAGGACGATGATTATCGGCTGTCTTTTCTTTATGGCAATTTTGTTACATTAACAAATTTAAGTGATCTTGATATAGAAAGAATAATCGAACAGCGCTTAAGCCCCCTTTATATTTCGCTTCACTCGACGGAACCCTCGGTTCGTGAGAAACTGGTTAGGGTCAGGGGCAAAGATATGTCCATTGAGTATTTAAATCGTCTTTTAGAAGCTGACATACGTGTTCATATACAAATTGTTCTTTGTTCAGGCATAAATGATGGTACTCTTAAATCAACCCTGATGGACATCGCTGAAAACTATGATGGAATTGAATCTGTTGGGATAGTTCCAGTTGGTCTTACGGCACACAGAAAAGGGCTTTATCCTTTGCGGTCTTTCACGTCCAAAGAGGCTGCTAGTTTAATTAAGGAGATAGAAAAACTTCAAAAAGAATTTTTAAATACTAAGAACTCTTCCTGGATTTTTTTAGCAGATGAATTTTATTTGATGGGAGGCAGTTTTTTGCCAGGCAGAGAACATTATGAAGATTTTTATCAAATTGAAAATGGCATCGGAATAACGAGCCTGTTTTTAAGCGAATTTGAAGAAGCGCTTGATGAACATTCCAATGACTTAAGGCCTTTAAGGGGAACGATATTTACCGGCGAAATGGCAGGGCCAATTTTAAAAAAAGTTGCCCGCGAACTTGAACAATTCGGTATTTTTTTGAAGGTAAAGATGGTGCCAAATAAATTTTTTGGCGGAAAAGTTTCAATAACGGGATTGATTACAGGCTCCGACATCTTAAAGTTAAAAGACATAAAAAATATTGATGGTCCTATTGTTTTGCCCAATATAGTCTTAAATGAAGACAAAGTATTCTTGGATGATTTAACTGTTTCCGAGCTTGAAAAAAACTTAAAAGTTCAAATTCATGTGGTTTCAAGCGACGGCAAGGGGTTTATAGAGGATTTGGTCAAATTAGGAAGCGGGAGTTGATGGTTCATGTCGCTAGTTGCCATTGTGGGTAGACCCAATGTTGGCAAGTCAACGTTGGTTAACAGAATAGTTTCCGGTCAACCAGCCATAGTAGATGAATCGGTTGGCGTAACCAGGGATCGTAACTACATAGAAGCTGAATGGGCTGGCAAAACATTTATCGTTGTTGATACAGGAGGTCTTATATTCGGGGGGAAAGAGGAACTCGCTGGTTCCGTTCGCGAGCAGGCCCTTCTTGCTGCAGAAGAAGCAGATGCGATAGTTTTTGTGGTTGATGGTAAAGCGAGCCCTCTTCCAGATGATGAAGAAATTGCTCAGATACTACGTTATCAAAAGAAACCCGTTTTTCTCGTTGTCAACAAACTGGATGATGTTACGAAAGAATCTGAGAAGTTTTCTTTTTATTCATTGGGTCTCGGAGAACCACATGCAATTTCCGCCATGCATGGTTTAGGGATAGGAGACTTGTTAGACGAAATAGCAAATACTCTTCCTCCCCAAGAAATAGAGGAAGATGAGGGGTTAATAAATATTGCGATAGTGGGGAGGCCAAATGTCGGCAAGTCTTCCATCTGTAATAGGCTGCTTGGAGAAGAGAGGGTAATTGTAAGCGATATCCCAGGAACGACAAGAGATGCTATCGATACTTTAATTGAGAAAGATGGAAAGCGTTACAAATTTATCGACACCGCCGGTCTTAGGCGTAGAAAGAAAGTTAAAGATGTTGAGTATTACGGCATGGTTCGAGTGCTTAGAGCACTCGATAAAGCGGACATTACTTTGCTTGTCTTGGATGCAACAGAAGGCGTTACGGAGCAAGACCAAAAAATTGCGGAATTTGCTGAAAATCGAGGGTGTGCCATAATGGTTTTGTTAAATAAGTGGGACTTGGTAGATCCCGAGAACATTAACAATTTGTATCTTAAATTGGAAAAAAAATTTAATTTTATTAGCTATGCCCCGGTTCTCAAGGTTTCGGCGCTTAAAAATAGGGGTATAAGAAATATATATCCAACAATAGATGATATTGTCGAGGAATATTTCAAGCAAATTTCAACTTCACAACTTAATAGTCTTATCAAAGAAATAAAAACAAAAGGTCATACGGTATCAAAGGGTGGGAAGAAGCTCAATATATTATATGCGACGCAGGTAAAAAAGGGCCCTCCAACTTTTTTGCTCTTTGTTAACGAGCCGAAGCTTGTCGATATGTACTATCGGAGGTATTTGTTGTCTGGGATCCGCAAAATGTTTGGATTTAAGGGGGTCCCGATTAAATTGCGGTTTAGAGGGAAGAACTGATGACAAAACAGGGCAAAGGGTAACGGGAAAAGGGAATTCAGCATCCAGTTGTCAGCTGCCAGCCTCCAGAAAAGTAAAATATGAGCAAGGAGCGCAGGAGTAAGGATTAAGGAGTAAATAATTGCATGTACAGGTTAAGGACTTAATCCTTATAGCCTAAAGCTTATTGCTTATGGTGTGCAGGTTAAGACCGTGTCTGTCTGCCTGACGGTAGGCACGGCCGGCAGGCAGGGCTTATCGGACAGTTTATGGTTAAAAACGGAAAGTACGGGGCATAGAAAATTGAGTATGGTGTACGGAATGCAGGATGAGAAAAGCCAGCAAACCAACCAATTAATAAAAAGTCATTGCGAGGAGCGGTAGCGACGTGGCAATCTCAATATTAACTAAAGCGATTTTAGTTATTACAGTGAGCTATTTGTTGGGCTCTATCTCATTTGCCTTGTTGATTGGCAAGTGCTTTTATGGAATAGACGTTAGAAGACAAGGAAGCGGGAATCTTGGAGCCACAAACACTTTTAGAGTGCTGGGCATGCTTCCAGGCGCCTTGGTTTTAATACTTGATGTGGCAAAAGGTTTTCTTGCCGTTGGTTTGGCAAGTTATTTTTTTAGAGACGCACCCAGTCTTTTCAACTGTTGTCTTCGACAGGGGACAAATTTTGCGAGTTATTCGGTTGCTGATTCGACAGTTCTTGTTCTTGCGGGATTTACGGCAATCATGGGTCACAACTGGTCTATATTTCTTAAATTTTCTGGCGGAAAAGGACTGGCGACTTCCGCGGGTGTTTTGTTTGCTCTTGTTCCAAAGATAGTTATTATTCTCATTTTAATTTGGTTTGTTATCATCATCATGACCAGGTATGTTTCACTTGGTTCGGTTATTGTATCTGCGGCTTTTCCCTTTTTTATGTTATATTTTTATCAAGGTAACTATATATATGTGGCGTTTAGCACAATTGCCTCAGTTGTTGTAATTTATAAACATAAGTCCAACATAAGTAGACTTTTAAAAGGTAGGGAATTAAAGTTTGGGAAAAAAAGTTAATCTGTTTCAAATGGTAGACAAAAAAATTGCTGTTATAGGTGCTGGAAGCTGGGGAACTGCCGTTGCGGTTTTGTTGGCGGAGAAGGGTTTTTCGGTTTTTTTGTGGGCAAGAGATGACAAACTTGCGGGCAGTGCCCAATCTCTTCGTCACAACCCATGCTATCTTAAAAGCGTGTCTTTTCCCGAAAATATTGAAGTTTCTTCAGATGTTGCATATGTTTTGAAAGGCGCCGAGGTTGTAGCGCTGGTTGTTCCATCTCACGGAATGAGAGATGTTGTGAGACGACTGAAGAATTATCTGGATATTTCATCAATCATTGTTAGTTTGACCAAAGGTATTGAAATAGATACTCATGCGAGAATGTCTGAAGTTATTGCAAGCGAGTTGTCTAATGTGTTTTATGAAAAGATCGCGGTAATTTCGGGGCCCAACCATGCGGAAGAGGTAAGTCATAAGATCCCGAGCACCACGGTGGTTTCAGCCCACAATAAGGAAGTCGCATTGAAGCTGCAAGATATCTTTATGACCCCTTACTTCAGGATATACACCAATCCTGATATTATCGGAGTTGAACTGGGGGGGGCGACAAAGAACATAATTGCATTGGCAACAGGAATGTCTGATGGATTGGGTTACGGGGATAATACCAGAGCCGCGCTGATGACCCGCGGATTGGCGGAAATGACACATTTAGGTCTCGATTTGGGCGCTCAGCCCTTAACTTTTGCCGGTCTTTCCGGAATGGGAGACTTGATAGCTACCTGTACGAGTCGTTATAGTAGAAATAGAGATACGGGCGAAAAGATTGCCAAAGGAATGACCTTGGAAGAGATCTCCGCTGAAACCAGGATGGTTGCCGAAGGGGTAATGACCAATAAAGCGGTTTATGAATTGGCAAAAAAACGGGGCGTTGAGATGCCCATAACAACAGCCGTTTATCAGGTTTTGTACGAAGGAAAGCACCCGCGGGATTGCGTCTCGGAATTAATGCAGCGCGGAGCAAAGGACGAACTAAGGGCATTTGGTTACTGATTGATCTTGTTGTGCCACTTAAAAGTGCTATAATATTTCCTGCAATTTATAATCGGGGCGTGGCGCAGTTTGGTAGCGCACCAGGCTGGGGGTCTGGTGGTCGCTGGTTCGAATCCAGTCGCCCCGACCAAAAAAACAGTTGATAGTTCATAGTCAGTAGTTGAGAGTGAAATCAAAAAATTACAACATCGACTATTTTTCTCATTTGATGATCGCTCCGCTCAGTTTTAAGCTCAAGATTTCACAAAATTCTCTCATCTGGTGGCCTGCTTAAAATCCAGTCGCCCCGACCAGCATATTTTGGTAAAAATGCCTGCTAGTCTGGCATTTTTTATTTATACTGGATTCTAGTTTTTAATTTCACTACACACCTTTTTAAAGTTTTTCCAAATTCAGCGCCAATGGGTAAGTGAACGTCATGAAACGATGTGCTAACATAATCTTAAGGGAATAAAAGATGAAATATGGAGTAGATGAGATTTGAACAGTAGCTTAAAAAGCAAATTTGCAAAAGAAAGTTAGCTTCTAGAGTTTGGGAGATTAAAATGAAATATAAGAGAAAAATTAAGATTATGATTAGTGTTTTGGTTGCTAGTTTCGTTCTCACTTTAGGAACATATACATTATTCTTTAATGAGGTAGGTAAAAAGAGCGGAGCAGGCAAAGCAGAGTCATCTGAAACAGGTCTTGTTAGAGATACACCCATTATCCGGAATGTTGAACCTGAGTTGCCATCTGGTGTTACCAAAAAAGAAAATTGTCCCTGGCTTAGGTGGTACAATAAGGAAACTTTAAATAGGGATCCCGATGAAGAAGGGATTATTGTACCGGATAGAAAAGAACTTTCTGAGCAAGATTTGCAAGCGTTAGAAGATCCGCCCTTAAATTGTGCTTGCCATAGAGAGAGCAGTGGCTTTGTTGTGCCCAACAAAGAAATTATTGAATCCCCCGATTATTTTGACCCCGATTTTCTTCAAAAACACCCCGACTTATCCGATGTAGATAAAATCACATGGTTCTGGAAGTATAATAAGGAAGGCTTAGGAAGAGACCCCAAGGAAGCAATTGAAGACTTGCCTTTGGATGATTTACCTGAAGGGATATTGAGGTCTGGCGTTACATTTGAAGAAAGGTGTGAATATATAAGAAACTTCAATAAAAGTTTGGGCAGAGACCCTGTTAATTGTCCAGAGAAAGGGTTTGTAATTCCTTGATTTCCGGAAAAGGAATGTGGTCAAGATAAAAACTAAATGGTTAAGGTTTTCGACAATAATCATTATTTTGATTTTTATTAACAACTTAGAAAACCACCTCCTTGGGAGGTGGTAATGGAAAAAAGGCTATGCCATAAAGGTTTGGTATAATAAAAGGTATGGTTAAATGGAAAAAACAATCGCACGTAATATA
>DSBK01000005.1 GCA_011046085.1 Actinomycetota bacterium | reverse complement strand
TTTTTTAAGCTGGTGGTCTATGGTTATGAGTAGAGAATTTATTAGCTGGATTATTGTTTTCTTTATTTGCCATCAGCTGGTTTGCAGCTAATTGTAAAATGCAAATTGTAAATATTAAATTGCAAAATGGTTTTCTTTTTTGATTTCAAAACTTTAAAATTTCTAATCTTCAATTCTTCTTTCTCCTCTACCCACTCCCCACCAAGAGACTAGCTACACTTCAATCCGTGCTTTTAAATCCTCAACCTTATCTTTTAATCCCGGAGAAACGTGGACCGCTCCGTCGGAAGTTACAATGATTCCCTCGATGCCGTTGTTTTGTTTTATGAAGTCCATCCCCCTTGGATATCCCATTACAAAGATTGCCGTCGATAATATATCCGCTTCCGTTGCTCCCATATCGGTGATTATTGTAACGCTTATACATCCTTGCGCGGGCATCCCCGTTTTTGGGTCTAGAATGTGGTGGTAACGTACCTTATCTTTTATAAAATATTGTTGATAATCCCCAGATGTGCTTATGCTTTTATCCGTTGTTGAAATTATTCCCATTGTGTTCTCTCCGCTCTTGTGGGAGCGGGGATATTGAATTCCAATTTTCCAGGTGTCCGCTTTCGGTTTATGGCCGAAAACTCTAGTGGTGCTTCCCGTGGTGATAAGGGCGCCGGTTATACCCCCCCTTTTTAAGATTTCCATCGCCTTATCTATGGCGTATCCTTTAGCCACGCCGCCAAAATCTATCTTCATACCATCCTTTAGAAAAGCAATTGTGTTTGCCTTTTTATCCAACTTAATTAAGTGATAGCCTACCAAGGGTAGATTTTTTTTCATCTTGGGTGTGGTGGGCATCTTTTCTTTTCCAAAATCCCAGAGAGGAATTATTGCGCCAATCGTTGGGTCGAAAGCGCCATCCGTTTTTTTCGCATAGGCCACGGAAAGAGAAATTGTCTTCATCGTATCGTTGGTGATTTTTACCGGTTTTTCTCCCGCTCCCCTGTTTATTTTCGAAATCTCGCTGTTCTCACTGTAAAAATTCATCAAACCGTCTATGCGTTCAATCTCTGCCATCGCTTTATTGACCGCTCTTTCCACATCGTTTTTACTCTCTCCATAAGCCTTGATGGTTACATATGTGTCCAGCAACGCGTCCTCTTTTACGTAAGGATCATTTATGTATGCTATCTCTTTTGCTATCCAAACCCAGCTTACGAGGATTACAATTGCAATCAATGCGATTATCTCGAAAACTCTTCTCGGTTTCATCTTCTCTCCCATTGCCTTTTTGTGTAATGATAACAAATTTGATTTGTAGATGCGATTCTATGTGTTCATTTAGGTAAATTGGGGTTATAATTTACAGTGTTTCCAACGGATTGAGGGGGCCAATCATGAAAGTTGGAGTGCCTCGAGCATTGCTATATTACAAATATTTTCCTCTCTGGGAGACATTCTTCTCCGAGCTTGGGGCGGAAGTAGTTTTGTCTTCCCCCACAAATAAGAGAATCTTAAATCTCGGCACGGAAGCGGCGGAAAATGAGGTTTGCCTGCCGGTAAAAATTTTTTACGGCCACGTTATTTCTCTTAAGGATAAAGTGGATGCGCTTTTTATTCCCAGAATAGTAAGCGTTGAAGGTGGCGCCTATACATGCCCCAAGTTTTTGGGTTTGCCCGATATGATTCGAGCCCTTGATGTCGATTTGCCGCAGATTATCTCTCCCACCTTTAATCTCAAGCTCGGTTTGCGGGAATTCTACCGTTCGGTCTATGAATTAGGCGGTTTCTTTACGAAAAACCTCTTTAAAATAGTTATGGCTTTCCAAAAAGGTCTCAACAAGCTCGATTCTTTCGAAAATCTTTTGCACGATGGTCATTTGCTTAACGAGGCGCTGGCGGGTAGATTTTTCCCCGCTCCCAAAGGCCGACTTCGTATCGGTGTAGTGGGCCATCCGTATAATATTTTTGACCAATATATAAGTATGAATCTCATAGAGCGCCTGCAAAAAAAAGGAATCAAAGTTTTAACCGCGGAAATGGTGGAAGAAGAAGTAGTTGATAAGATTGTAACGGGCTTGCAGAAGAAGCTTTTTTGGACTTACGAAAAAGATGTTGTTGGGGCAGTTTTTCATTGGTTGGACGCGAAATCAGTCGATGGGATAATTTATGTTCTTTCTTTTGCCTGTGGCCCCGATTCGCTTATTCAAATCTTAATTGAGCACGAGGCCAAACAGCAGGGTTTTTCCGTTCCGATTATGCCGATTGTAATCGATGAACATAGCGGTGAAGCAGGGCTTGTTACCCGCTTGGAAGCTTTTGTTGATATGATGTCGCGCAAAGTGGGAAGTGAGAAATCATGAAATTAACTTTTCCACACATGGGAACCTTAGACATGGTTCTTTCAGACCTCTTTTCCAGGCTGGAGACCGATTTTATAATTCCACCGAAAACGAGCGTCAAAACGGTCAATTTGGGCACCAAACACGCTCCGGAGTTTGCATGTTTTCCGTTGAAGGTTACGATAGGAAATCTTATTGAGGGGCTTGAGGCGGGAGCTGATGCTGTTGTTATGGTTGGGGGAATCGGTCCTTGTCGTTTTGGTTTTTATGCCGAGGTTCAGAACAAGATATTGCGTGATGCAGGGTATGATTTTGAGATGATTGTTCTTGAACCACCGACGACCGATATAAAAGACTTTATGAAAAAGTGCAAGAAGATTGCACCAAAAAAAACGCTTTGGCAGATTTTTCAGGCGGTACGGGTGGGATGGAAAAAAGCTGTTGCAATCGATGAAGTTGAAAAAAAGGTTTTAAAAACGAGATGTTTTGAGAAGAATTTTGGAGACACTACGGCAATGCATAAGAAAGCCCTTGCGGTTCTTGGCAAAGCAATAACTCCTCGCGAGATACAAATGGCAAGAGATAAAGCTCTTTCCGTAATAGATGGAGCAAAGAAGGATTTTGAAAATAATCCGCTTAAAATAGGTATAGTGGGAGAGTTTTATGTCCTTCTTGAGCCCTGTATAAACTTTGATATCGAGAGATACCTGGGACAGAAGGGGATTTATCTAGAACGCTCCGTTTATTTAACCGATTGGATAAGTTTTTCGAAGAAGAATCCTGTGATGGGATTGAGTAACGATGAAGTGGCAAAAGCTGCAAAACCCTACCTCTCGCATTTTGTTGGCGGGGAAGGCCAGGCGACGGTGGGGCATGTCGTAAAATTTGCGGAGGAAGGTTTTGACGGTGTCATACAGCTTCTTCCTTTCACATGTATGCCTGAAATAATTGCAAAAAGCGTGTTGCCCAAGATACATAGGGAACTGGATATACCTGTTTTGACTCTGGTGATTGATGAACAGACCGGGCGAGCTGGCATAATCACGCGACTTGAAGCTTTTATAGACTTACTTTGGAGCAAAAGAAAGAAAAAACTATCGATTGTTGGCTGATAGCAAAATAAGGGGGAAGGGTAAGGTCAAAAACAGACCAACCAGCAAACTAGAGACCCCCCACTCCCAACTAAGAGGTGATTGACGATGATTGGATATCTTGGGGTAGATGTCGGTTCGGTTAGCACAAATTTAGTTGTTATTGACGAAAAAACAAATGTAGTTGCCTATATTTATCGAAGAACCATGGGAGAACCCATTCGAGCGGTTCAAGAGGGACTTCGTGAATTGAAGGAACTTTTGCCTTTGGGAATCGAGATAGGTGGAGCTGGCACCACGGGGAGCGCTAGATATTTAAGTGGAGTTATAGTTGGTGCCGATGTTGTTAAAAACGAGATAACGGCTCATGCGGTTGCTGCAAGCCATATTGTGCCTGATGTTAGAACCGTGCTTGAAATAGGCGGGCAGGACTCAAAAATTATAATTCTTCGCGAAGGAGTGGCCGTCGATTTTGCAATGAATACGGTTTGTGCCGCGGGCACGGGCTCTTTTCTTGATCATCAAGCTGAAAGAATCGGAATTCCCATAGAGGAATTCGGTGCCTACGCTCTTAAATCTCAGGCCCCCGCGCAAATTGCGGGGCGGTGCACGGTCTTTGCCGAATCGGATATGATCCACAAACAACAGATGGGCTATCATGCGGAGGACATTATTTACGGGCTTTGCCAGTCCCTTGTTCGAAATTATTTAAACAACATAGCTAAAGGCAAAGAATTATTGTCTCCGATCGTTTTTCAGGGGGGAGTTGCCGCAAATCTTGGGATCAAAAAAGCCTTTGAAGAAGCCTTGGAGACTAGGGTAATAATTCCAAAGTATTTTAACGTCATGGGCGCAATAGGTGCGGCTCTCTTAGCCAAAGAGCGAGTTGAAAACAAGCCAGAAACATCCTTTAAAGGATTTTCTACTTCGGACATAGATTTTAAGACGAGCAGCTTTTACTGTAAGGGATGTTCGAACAACTGTGAGATATTGAAGATAGAAGTCGGCAAGGAAGTTCTTGCCCGTTGGGGCGGCAGATGTGGAAAGTGGGAGATTGAATAACAAAACCGCCCCAGCTCCTATTTCATAAGCAAGAAAACTAAAATGTTACTCGCCGTAAACACCGATCGAGATGGTAGTTTCCTCATCCGATGTTCCAAATGTGACATTGCCGTTGCGGGCTCCCTTTGTGATAGTAAAACCTCCAAAAGAATCTTCCTTATCGGAAAAAGATACTGAATCTTGAACGGTCCAGCCATTTGCGGGCAACTCCTTCTTATAATATGCCTTGATCTCATCAATGGAATCGGGGGTTGTCAAAATTACGGTCAAACTTTCCTGACCTGTTTCTCCTGAAATATCCGCAACCCCTTGAATCTCTGCGTTGGAATAAATGGGCATATCGTTTGGCCAGTTATCGGGAATTTTAGTTCCCGTTCCAATCTCTACCTTTCCACCGTCCTCGCCTTCTATTGTGACCTTTCCCTCATCTTTATCTGTTTCTACTTTGACATCTCCCTCTTCTGTCTTTATGGTCGTGGTCTTTTTCCCACAGCCAGCTACCAAACATAAGGAAATAGCTAAGGTAAAAGTCAAGAGTAACAATAAAACCTTTTTCATTTGTTTGTCTCCTTTCAAAGATTTAATGGGTTATCTATATAAATTTCTACAAATCGGGGAACTTCCCTTCATTTGAGAAAAGCATCTAAAATTTTTTGGTATTTTAACCCTCCGGTCATTGCGAGCATCCCACTCCAGTCTACCGTGCCTATCGGCAGGCAGGACTGGAGTGATTTAAGAAAGAAACCAAGTTTTGGTATGGAGAGTGGTGAGCTTGTTTCTTAGGAGCCCGCCAGAGGTGGACAAAGCAATCTAGAGACTGCCACGCCCTTCGGGCTCAAGCACAGCTCCTGTACTAGGCAGTGACGTTGTTAGACTGCTTCACTTCGTTCGCAGAGATGACAAAATGGAGTCATTGCGAATCCCGATATTTCATCGGAGTGAAGCAATCTCGTGTTGACTTTTTTAGCCATATCGTAAATATTTGGAGTTAACTTTTTAATTTAGGAGTCGATGAATGTTTAAAATTTTAAAAAAAGAGAAACTCGCCCCTTTAGTTTTCGGTTTTGAGATTGAGGCTCCAGAAATAGCAAGAAAGGCAAAACCCGGGCAATTTGTGGTTTTGAGAATAGACGAATTAGGTGAACGCATCCCCTTAACCATTTACGATTTCAATGAAAAGAATTCCAGCATCTCTCTCATCTTTCAGGAGGTTGGAAAAACCACCCGACAGCTTGCTTCACTTTCTCGTGGAGATTTTATAGGGGATGTTGTTGGCCCTCTGGGTAAACCCTCTGAAATTAAAAATTTTGGTACAGTTGTGTGCGTGGCAGGCGGTGTTGGGGCCGCGGTCATTTTCCCCATAGCTCGTGCGCTTAAAAAAGCTGGGAATAGGGTAATCACCATCCTGGGGGCCAGAAACAAAGAATTGCTGATTTTGGAGAAGGAACTTTCTTCGATAAGCGATGACTTTTTTATCACGACTGATGATGGAAGCAAGGGGAAATGTGGAGTATGTACGGATATTCTCGAAGGACTCATTGAGGGCGGCCAAGAAATAAATCGGGTTATCGCAGTGGGTCCCGCGATAATGATGAAATTTGTTTGCGAAACAACCAGGCCCCACGGGATAAAGATGATTGTCAGCTTAAATTCAATAATGGTTGACGGGACGGGTATGTGCGGTTCTTGCAGGGTTACCGTTGGCGGGGAAACGAAATTTTGCTGTGTGGATGGTCCTGAATTTGACGGTCACCTGGTAGATTTCGATGAGCTCATGAACAGACAAAAAATGTATTTGGAAGAGGAAAACACATCCCTTAAAGAGCACGAGGCGAAGGAATTAAAAAAAGGTAAGTGCGGGTGCAAAAGAGATAAGTAAAGCGATGGGTAGATGAAAAAAAATAATCAAAGGTCAATTCCAAAGCGTGTGCCGATGAGGGAGCAATCCGCAAAAGAGCGAGCCTTAAATTTTAATGAGGTTGCTTTGGGTTACGGACCGGAGGAGGCAGTTGCGGAAGCAAGCCGGTGTTTGCAATGCAAATCGGCTCCTTGTATGAGAGGTTGTCCGGTGGAAGTGGATATCCCTTCATTTGTGAGCTTAATCGCAGAAGGAGATTTTGACGCCGCCATCAAAAAAATCAAAGAGAAAAATTGCCTTCCCGCCATCTGCGGGCGCGTTTGTCCTCAAGAAAATCAATGTGAGAAATTTTGTACCCTTAGCAAGAAAGGAGAACCGCTTGCAATCGGCCGTCTTGAGAAGTTTGTCGCCGATCATGAGAGAGAATCCGGGAAAATATCTTTACCAAAAAAGAAGGGGCCGACAAATAAAAAAGTTGCTGTGATAGGGTCGGGCCCGGCCGGTTTAGCTTGCGCGGGAGATTTGGCAAAGCTCGGTCATTCGGTCACTATTTTTGAAGCACTTCATAAATCCGGAGGTGTTCTTGCTTACGGGATTCCAGAATTTAGATTACCAAAAACGGTAGTAGAAAAGGAGATAGATTTTATTAAGAAATTGGGGGCTGAGATTAAGACAAATATAGTAATCGGAAAGACAAAAATGATAGACGAGCTTTTTTCCGAAGGTTACGACGCTGTTTTTCTGGGAACTGGTGCGGGATTGCCTCGTTTTTTGAGAGTTCCAGGGGAGAATTTAAACGGCGTTTATTCCGCCAATGAGTTTTTGACGCGAGCTAATTTGATGAAAGCCTATCTCTTCCCTAAATACGATACTCCGATAAAAAGGGGTGAGAATGTGGTGGTTGTGGGGGGGGGAAATGTTGCAATGGATTCCGCTCGAACGGCATTGCGTCTTGGGGCAAAGAATGTTTATCTGCTTTATCGTCGCACTGAAGAGGAGATGCCCGCTCGTAGAGAAGAAGTTCAGCATGCTAAAGAAGAGGGGATAAAGTTTAGGATTTTGGCAACACCTAAAAGATTTATTGGGGTTGATGGATGGATAACGGCGGTTGAGTGCATTAAAACAAGACTGGGTGAGCCCGATGAGTCGGGCAGAAGAAAACCAGTTATTAAAGAGGGTTCCGATTTTCTCTTGCCCGCGGACGTTGTCATCATCGCGATTGGGACGATGGCAAACCCTGTTCTGCTTGAGGCGACCCCAGATATTGAGCTTAACGGAAAGGGATATATTGCCGTGAAGAAAAATTTTAGAACCAGCAAAGAAGGTGTCTTTGCTGGTGGAGATATTACAACAGGTTCTGCAACGGTAATTTTAGCCATAGGAACAGGCAAAACTGCTGCTTTAGAAATTAACAACTATCTTTTAACTTAAAATCAATAAAGCCGGGTTAAGATTTTTTAGTGTACAACATAATAGCTATTGCCAAGAGTAACAGAGTGCTTGATAATTCAAGAAATCCGCCGGCAGATGTGTTTACTATAACTATGTTTGCTAGTTTTACGTAGCAAGCAACAATCATGCTTAAGATGGCAGCAATTAAAGCTATGGATGAAAGACTCTTCATAATTTAACCTCCTTTTCAATAAGATGATTATTCTCATATTCGATGTTTTTTGGTTTTTTCCTTGTAAAATTTTTATTTTTTTATGATTTTTAGGGGATTTTCTCTTACTAGAGCACGAGCTCTATCTCCGCCTACATATTTTGCGGCTACTTTTACCGTTTTGGATAAGTTGAGAACTTCTTTATTTGGACGATGGACGTCGGAAGCAATGAAATCTACAATCCCCCTTTTTAATAAACTATGGCTTAAACTCTCAATTTCTTTCCCCAAAAGCCCTAGGATACTTGCCGCATTGACCTGTAAAAGGCAACCCTTTTGCGCAAGATTGTAGATAATTTGGGGATTTTCGATTATGGGATAAATCCTTTCAGGATGGGCTATTATTGGTTTAATGTTTTTCAATTGGAGTTTAAACAATATCTCTTCGAAAAAAGGGGATATTTCGTCTAGCATGAATTCAACCAGCATATAATGGCCTTGATTGAGCGTGAGGGGTTGTTTGTTGTTTGGTCGGATCATTTCCGGAGAAATTATTGCTTCAGAACCGGGCAAGATCTCAAGAGGAATGTCTGCTGCTTTTAAAGCCGCTCGAAGTTTTTTAAGAGATGAGAGTATCTTTTCTTTTGATGGTGTATAAAAACCGTGCTTGAAATGAGGGGTTGCCACCATAACTTCTATATTGTTTTTTACCGCGAGTCGCGCAATCTCTAAGCTTTCTTCCATGCTCTGCGATCCGTCATCGATGTGGGGTAGAATATGTGAATGAATATCGACAAATCCTTTATTAGTAAGCATTCGGGTCCCTGAAAACGCGAAATATGGTAAGGAATAAAATCTTTAAATCCATGCCAAATGACCAGTTTTCTATGTAAAAATTATCATATTTTATTCTCTCATCAAGAGGCGTGTCGCCTCTCAAATTGTTTACCTGGGCCCAGCCGGTAATTCCCGATTTAACGCGAAGGCGTTTCATATATCTTGGGATAGTTTGTTGAAACTCCTCGATAAAACAAGGTCTCTCCGGTCGGGGGCCAACCAAACTCATGTTTCCTTTTAAAATGTTAAATAATTGTGGAAACTCATCTAAGCTGTGCCTTCTTAAGAAAGCTCCCAGTTTGGTGCGGCGGGGGTCGTCCTTTTTGGCCCACACGGGACCTTCTTCATCCTCTGCCCCAACTTTCATCGTTCTAAATTTGTACATTTTAAAAGGTCTCCCGTTATAACTGGCTCTTTCTTGGGCAAACATTACAGGACCGGGTGAAGTAAGTTTTATCAACAGCGCTATAAGAGCAAGCAAAGGCGATGTGATGATAAGGATTAAAGATGCAACGATATAATCAAAAATTGATTTGATAAGATAGTTGAGCCCCGCAAGCTTAATGTTTCTTAAGTGTAAAAGCGGTATGCCCCCTATGCCCTGAACATCGACCCTGCTGGTATGTATCTCAAAAATTCCCGGGGAAAGCTGTATATCTATTTTAAGCTCATCTATATCATCTAACAGGTCCATGATTTCGTTGTGGGAAGGAAAGGCGGACGAAACGATGATCAAGGTATCAATCCCGCGTTCTTTTATGAGGTTTGGTATGTCTTTTATTTTTCCTAAAACGGGGGGCTTTAAGACATCCTCCTCTTTTTTTTCATCTTCCCCTGCAAGACCGACGACTATTGCGCCGGCGTAAAATGATTTGGAGAGCTGTTCCGCGATGTAGTGAGCTTCTTTGTCTGCGCCAGCGATTAAAATTCTTTTAAAGTCGCCTCTTTTTTTGCACCGATTGGCGATAATTTGCTGGCTGGAAATTCTGGCGGTTATAATTGCCCCGATGCTTAAAATCCATAAAGTAAGCACCCATCCTCTGGCGGGTATCAAGAATTTGACCATATAACTTACAATCATTACGAACATGGTTCCTAGGGTGGCGGCATTTATAACCTTAGTGTATTCACTAAACCCCCACGCTATGGTTCTTGTATTGTAAAGACCATATAGCGCGAACATAACTATCCATAAAGGAATAATCCAAAGCAAGAGCAGAAGATGCGAAGTTAACGTAGGAATGTGCTGACCCTCCAAGGGGATCCAGCCACTGTGGAAGCGGGCATAGAAAGCAATTAGGCCGCTTAAAAACATCATCACTGCGTCCAGTAAAATTAAAACTAAAGCCTTGCAAGCCAATTTTTTTGTTTTGTTATCCATAGTCCCACTGCCTAAATTCAAAAATTACTTGAGACTAATTTTACATAAAAAAAGAAACTACTACAAAAATATAATCTATCCAGAGTGGAAACCCAAAACTGTATGGGGCGCATTCCGCTCTCTAGATTGCTTCGCCGTGCCTGTCAGTAGACAGGGCACGCAGGTCGCTATCCTTCCTCGCCCGCCTGCCGTCAGGCACGGCAATGACCCACTTTTCCCTCGTCATCACGAGGGCTTTAGCCCGTGGTGATCTCGAGAGATTGCTTCGGTCGCTACACTCTCTCGCAATGACTCCATTTTGTCGCTGCGAACGAAGTGAAGCAGTCTCGAGATTGCTTCATCCTTCTCTGGCGGGCTTGAAATGACACACTTGTTCGAGTTATTTTAAAAATAGGGAACCAGCCCCATAATTATTAAATATTATAAAGTTTTAGATAGCTTTTTAGGTTATTGCAATGTTTCCTTGTAAACTTTTTCTAATTTCTTGGTTTCCTTCTCCCAACTATGATGCTCATCTATATATTCTCGACCTGATTTACCAATTTTATTAGCGAAGTCCTTGTTTTTAAAAAAAGTCAGCACGTTTTCAGCGAATTTGTTGGGGGTATCGGCAATTAACAAATCATTGCCGGAAATAGCGTCTAAATTACCGTGGGCAAGAGGTGTAGCCACAACGGGAGTTTCCATGGCCATAGCTTCCAGTATCTTGTTTTGCACACCCACCCCGATTCTTAAGGGAACAACAGCAACGGTTACTTTTGCCAAATATGGCCTTATATCCTCAACATAATCCGTGACGGTTATGGAAGGGTCGGCGTTTAGCGCCCTCACTTTTTTTGGCGGATTTTTGCCAACTATTACGAACTTGCATCTAGGTCTTTTTTTTCGGATAAGGGGTAGTATCTCCTTGTAAAAATAAAGAACAGCTTCAGCGTTGGGATAGTAACTCATCTTGCCGGAGAATACGATGGTTTCCGGTTCCCGCTCTATTTCAAGAGGTTTAAAGTATTCTGTATCGATGCCATTTGAGATCACTTCCACCTTTAAATTCGGATTAAGTTTCTCGGTTGCCGCTCGGTCTTTCTCGGAAATCATTATCACTTTGTCATATTTTGAGTAAATCTTCGGCTCGTATCGCTTCATCTTATAAAGCTCTTCAAAGGATAAGATTTTTGACCACGGGTTGGGATTAATCTTTATAATCTGTTTTAGATAACCGACTCTGCTATCGACGCCGTCAATTATCCTCGGGATGTTGACGGGAAGGTGGTCGGCAACATACGCGGCTCTTATAAATTCAACGTGAATTACATCCGGTTTCAACCGTTTGCACATCTCTCGTGACTTCATTATGAGGCGGGGCGAATGACAGTAGGCGACGCTAAGAGGTGTTGAGGTTGGGAGCGCTTTTATGCAGTTTAAGTAAGAGCGTATTCTGTCTTGAGGTATCAATTCTATCTCTGAGCATAAATTTCTTAGATTTTGAGCGTCTTTAAGTTCCTCTTCACCTGTTACAAGAGACAAGACCGCAACCTCGTTCCTTTTAGAAAGAGATTTAATAAAGTTATATGGTCGCACTCTTATGGGAGAGGGAACGTAGGGCAAAATATATAATATTTTCATCTCTTTTGCTCCCCAATGGAGCAGGCAAAATACCAACCTGAAGCCAGAAGATGGGGTAAAAAATCGGCAACTTTGCAGTCCAGCTCGTCAAGAAAATTGAATGTAGCAGAACCTCTCCCAAAAGGGAAATAAAGAGGAGGTACGCCAAACAAGAAATTAGAGTTTACGGCTCTATTTATTTTAAAATTGCTCTCGTCCAATAGTTTCCGCATCCGGCCCATGGTGAAATTTTGTGTGTGATAAGTAGCTGAATCTGAAGACTGGATGTGTTCATAAGTTTCATGGACGGAACCCCTTAAAAAATCGATGGCTTTGGCAAAGCCGACTTTGCGCAAAACCCGGACGAGTAAGTCAACTAACCCAAAAGGACCGTAGCCGTTGGGAACGGTTACGAGCAGCAGCCCAGCGGGATTGAGTTTGCTTTTTAAATATTTAAGCATTTCAGACGGGCTATTTAAGTGTTCCAATATTTCCGAGCAAATTATTATGTCAAAATTATTTTCGGGCACATCTTTTTCCACGTCACCGACGATAAATTGCGCGTTTTTAAAAGGATTATTTTGTTTCGCGTGCTCGACCGATTTTAGGTCTATATCTATCCCTGTTATCTCATAACCCAAACTTGCAAGAGGTATGGAGATATTGCCGTTTCCGCATCCAACATCCAGAATTTTAAGACTCTTTAACTCCGATTTTTCAGCGAATTTTTTAACTTCTCTGGCTATGAAGTTAAGTCGCTTAAGCCCCGAGGGTTCCTTATCGTATTGCGTATAGGCATGATAGTTTTTTGTCTTTTTCATTGCCTCGATTTCCTAGCACAAACTGTCATCAAATCACCAAAGTTTATCGGTATGGGCAAACCGTTTAGATTTAATGTATTTCCGATGGAGTGCATGGCTGCGGTAAGGTGTTTATTATAATGTTCCAGCCGGCTTATAAGATATTTGAACCGCACTATCCTGGTGTGACTGCTGATTCTGACCAGCTCAAAACCGGCTTTCCTTAACATCTTCTCGATTGTTGTGGGGCTAAAATAATACAGGTGCATCTCCATAAGCCACCACCACCTTTTTCCCATAAGTTTTGCAAATGGGCTATCCATATTCATGGTTGTTAGAAACAGGAGGCCGTCATCTTTTAAAAGACTGTTTGCTTTTTCGAGTTCTTGCAGGGGATTTGAAAAGTGTTCAAGGACATCCCACATGGTTATGACATCGAAGGAATTTTTCGGGAAATCAGTCTCTTCGAGCGTCCCCGCAATTACATTCAAACCGAGTTTTTCCTTGGCGTAATTGGCTGCCCACTTAGAGGGTTCGATGCCGTAAGTTTCCCAACCATGCTTGTTAGCTACTTCTAGAAAGATACCCGTTGCGCAGCCAACATCTAAAAGCTTGCCATCTGTTTTATATTTTTCCACCTCTTTTAGACTTTTTTGGAAAGTGAGTAAACGGCCATCTTTTTCTTCTAAATATTTATTGTCAATCACTTTTGAATATACTTCGGCTATGTCGGTTTCCTTGCTTCTTGGGTTTGTGTACACGAGACTACATTCAAGACATTTTACAATTTGTCCATGCTGTCCAAAATTTGAGTTTGTACAGAAAAACGCATCCACTTTTCCAAGTTCCTCGGACTTGATATTGTTTAGATACAGGGTTTTTGTTTTGTTTGCGCCGCACAAATTGCAGTTCACTCTCTCAGTTTTGCTCACAATTTATCCTTTCAAATAAGTAAATTTCCACAGGATTATTGCTCGGAAATGATATTCTTCGGCTCAAATTGAATCCTTTATTAAAGAAGAATTTTTCTTGCTCCTTGTTTAATTTGTTTTCTTCGACTTGATCTTCCACGAAACTTTTTCGTTTTGAAGTAAGTTGATAGGTGAAAAGCCAAGCTTCCTTCGTTGTATTTTCGGCCAGCTTATTGTCGATCTCTATGTTGTTGGTATCAAACAGATACTGATTTTGCGCCGAATTTAAATAGTAAACAATCGGAAGCATAGAGCATCCATTTGTATGCAATACAAAATCATTTTTTTGAGGTCTATCTTTTATTAACTGGGCGCCTTCTCTTAAACCATAATTATCGTCAATTTTGTACCAATTTATTAGAGAGAGAATGGAAATTGTTATAAATACTACGAGCAGGACAGCAAATATTTTTGAGCTTTTTATCTCGATTTTTGTCAGTCCATACGCAACCAAGATATAAAAGGGTGGTGTGAATTGAATGAGTTGTCTCGCTCCTCCAAAAGAGAGAGATTTAAATCCAAGGGGCATGATTAGAGCTATCGGGATGAAGAGCCAAAAGTACAGGAAAAGTGGTTCGGTTTTTTCTTTGTAAAAGAATGCTGTTCCGAGGGTGAAGCATGCACCATAAGCAACTATCGTGAATATAATAATAATCAAACTTTCCCCAGAAGGAGACAAGTTCCCAAGAGCGAGATTATAAAAAAAGGCAGCTAAAGAAATAAACGGTAGCTTAAAACTGGGTGTCTCAAGATAGAGTCCGCCTGAATGTATTATCATTTGCCGTAGCCACAAAATGAGATAAGGCACGATGAATATTCCCACAAATCCCTGGCTTATTAGCCATTTTTTTGTTGACTTAGTTATTTTTCTTCTTTGAATGAGGATGTAAAGGTTTTGGATAAGTAACATAATCACTCCAAAGGGGTGTAGATAAATATTCAAGGTTGTTGTGAAGATGTATCCGGGCCAATTCCAATTAAATTTTCCAGAACCTTTTAGAATCTTTAGAAAGAAAAAAATGGACGCTGTGCCAAAGAAAAGCGTTAGCGTGTACATTCTAGCTGTTTGAGAAAACTGAATATAAAATGGGGATATTGTTACAAGCAAGGCACTGATGAGCGAGGTTTTTTTGTCTGCTAGTAAGCGGGCAACTTGATAAATCATAAAGATTGATAATGCTCCAAAAACCGCTGA
>DSBK01000038.1 GCA_011046085.1 Actinomycetota bacterium | reverse complement strand
GCGTTTTTTGTAGTAACCCTCTCGATTTCGGCAAAGGTAATCTCCTTAATTTCGGCTACCCCTTGGGCAATGAGCGGAAGAAGAGCGGGCTTATTTACTTTTCCCCTGTGAGGATGAGGAGCAAGATATGGGCCGTCGGTCTCTAAAAGCAACCTTTCTAAAGGAACCGCTCTAACGACCTCAGCAACATTTTTGGCATTTTTGAAGGTAACGGGGCCACCGATCGAAATATAGTATCCCATTTCCATAATCTCATCTAAAAACTCAACATTTCCCGAAAAACAGTGGATAAGCGCTCTTCCGGGAGAAACGCTTGCCTCTTTGAGTATTTTAACGATATCTTCGTGCGCGTCCCTATCGTGCACAACCACGGGTAAATCCAAATCTTTGGCCAAATTTAACTGCGACAAAAATGCTTCCTTCTGTAAGTTTTTGGGCGATAAATTCCGATAGTAATCCAGCCCCATCTCGCCAACCGCCACAACTTTGGATTCTTTTGCAAGAGATTTAAGCTCTTCAAGTGTTTTTTGATCAATCGACTTTGCCTCGTGAGGATGAACGCCAACAATCGCATAGACGTTTGAATATTTTGCGGCAAACCCGACGGCTAAACGCGAGGAAGTGATATCTATACCAACATCTATGAGGAGACCGACATCGCTTCCCAGTGCCTCTTCAATAAGTTTTTCTACGTTGGTATCATTGTATAAGTCTAAATGAATGTGTGTATCTACAAACAATTTAACAACTCGCTATGAATTATTTTTGTTCAAATCAATTCTCGGGAAGAGCGGCTCCTCTTTTTCAATCTTCGTGCCCGCTTTTAGCCCGCCCCAACCAACATTCTCGGGAATTCTTTGAGAATTGAGGTCCTCAACTATCCCCAATTGCCTCCATACACCCAAAGATGCTTTTGGCATGAAGGGATAGGTTAGAATCGCAACTATGCGGATGGCCTCCAAGGTATTGTACATAACTGTATCTAAGCGCTCGCGATTTCCCTCCTTAAAAAGGGCCCAGGGAGCGGCTTCGTCTATGTATTTGTTTGTCCTTCTTACAATCTTCCATATCTCGCTCAAAATCTCTCTGAACCTAAGCTCCTTAAAATAACCGCCTAGAGAATCCAAAACACTTGCGACAACTCCCCTTAATTCCTCATCAATTAAATCTTTTTCTTTTGGTTCGGGAACCTCCCCGTCGCAATATTTGCTCATCATCGGAAGCGTGCGATGGAGCAAATTCCCAAAATCGTTGGCAAGATCGGAATTGTAGGCCTCCTCCAAGCGTCTTATGGAAAAATCACCATCCGTTCCAAAGGGAAATTCGGAAAGTATGAAGTAGCGTATGGCATCAGCCCCATATTTTTTTGAAAGAGCTACCGGATCAATCACATTTCTCAAAGACTTGCTCATCTTCTGCCCGTTTACGGTGAAATATCCGTGAACGAAATACGTCTGAGGAAGCTCGATTCCTAAAGCCATTAAGATGGATACCCATATCGTGGCGTGAACCCTCAAAATATCTTTGGCCATGAGCTGTACGGTCGGCGGCCAGAACTTTTCAAAATTATTCTTATCTTGCGGCCATCCAAGACCGGTTATGTAGTTTAAAAAAGCATCCACCCAAACATAGGTAGTATGAGAGGAATCAAATGGGAGCGGAATTCCCCAACGAACCTTGGTTCTGTCCCGCGATATCGACACATCTTGAAGCCCCTCGTTTTCCAAGAACGAGAGTACCTCGTTTTTACGCTCCGCCGGCATTATCTTAAACTTATCGCTTTTTATCAGTTCATATAATTTGTCCTGGAAAGCAGAGAGTTTGAAAAGATAACATTCTTCGGAACGTTGCTCCGGTTCCGTCTTGTGGTCGGGGCACCTCCCATCCACAAGGTCACTCTTCATTTTGAATTGCTCACAGCCTACACAATAAAGCGCTTCGTATTTACCTTTGTAAATATATCCATCATCATATAATTTTTGTAAAACTTGTGTTACCGCTTCCTCGTGACGCGGATTGGTTGTGCGAATAAAATTGTCGTACTCAATGTCTAAGCTCTTCCAAGCGGCTTTAAATTTTTCCGCTATTTCATCGCAAAATCCCTTTGGAGATTTTTCCATCTTCTGAGCCGTTTGCTGAATCTTGATGCCATGCTCATCGGTACCGGTCAAAAAGAAAACGTCATGACCACGGAGCTTATGATAGCGAGCCAACGCATCCGCCGCGATGGTGGTATAAGAATGCCCGATGTGGGGCACATCATTTACATAGTATATAGGGGTGGTTATAAAGAAGCTCTTTCTAGACAAATATCACCTCATAATTTTTTGTATCAACTTTAATCCCTTGTAGAAAAAATTTTTTCTCAAACATATTGCTCTTAGTGCCACATCTACCTTGACTGATATCATTCATAACCATATAATTGAAAAAGTCCATTGTCAAGAAACATAAGGAGAATGAGTGAAAGCAACAGGAATAGTTAGAAATGTTGACGATCTTGGAAGAATCGTCATACCAATGGAGATCAGACGAACCTTTGGTATCGGCATCAAAGATCCTCTGGAAATCTACGTGGAAGAAGACAGGATAATCCTGGCTAAGTGCAAAAATATATGCACATTCTGCGGCTGCGAGGAAGAAATCGTGCGCTTTAAAAACAAGTTTTTGTGTCATAACTGCAAAAAGGATATTCAAAGAACCTAATTTTTTATTCCCCTTGCCGAAATGTGCTTTGCCGACTCGTAAACGGTCCTTTTTGATATCCCAAGCTCTTTTGCCAAGGTTTGAATCGCCTCTTTTTTTGTAAAATCGTGATCCATTAACTCCTTTACTTTATGTCGAATTGTTTCATCATCGAATTCCGGCTTGTTTTTCCCGCCTTTAACTACTACGACGATTTCACCTTTGATTTTATTAGCCTTAATGCTCGATAGAACTTCGCTTACATTACCTCTTATAAACTCCTCAAATTTCTTTGTAATCTCCCTTGCAAGAACCATTTTTCTGTCCCCTATGATTTCCAACAATTCCCCAAGAAAACTCTCAATCCTGTGAGGCGATTCATAAAAAATCAGTGTTCTTCTATTGTCGGCCAATTCTTCCAAGATTTTCCGACGCTCTCCTTTCTTCTGTGGAAGAAAACCCTGAAATATAAAACTGTCCGTGGGAAGACCCGATGCAACCAAAGCGGAGATTGCGGCAGAGGGACCGGGCAGAACTTCAACCTCAATATCGCCCTCAATGCATAACTTAATCAATCGATATCCCGGGTCCGACAATCCCGGCATCCCGGCATCCGACACAAGTGCTATCCTGGCTCCTTTTTCAAGTTCAAGCAAAAGTTCTTTGGATTTAGTTTTCTCATTTTGCTCGCGATAACTGATAATTTTTGCCTTAATGCCATAATGAGAGAGAAGCTTTCTGGTGTGACGCGTATCTTCTGCGGCAATGAAGTTAACTTCTTTTAGAGTTTCTAAAACACGCAGGGTGACATCATTAAGATTCCCAATGGGAGTTGCACATATTAAAAGTTTCCCTTTTGTCATAATCTAATAATAACTTTTTTAAAAGAAATTTAAAGCTTAAAACCGGCTAAAAAGAATTGAAAAAGAAATTGATGTATGATTGTCGCTGCATAAAAAAGCGTAACAAAAAGTGCGATAAAAAAAACTGTCCAAAAATACCTAAATTTAAATAATATTAATGCCCCAAACATCGCCACAAAAAACTTCACCACAGCTGCCTGAGTAAATGAAAGCCCACCTAATGTTAAAATGATGGCGCTGGACTCCAATATTCCTTTGGCAACACCTCTCGCTGTTAAGAGAAGGTCTAAAACATTTAACAAAAGAAAAACCACCAAAATGCCCGCAAAAATGAGGGTCCTTTTCTTTCTTAGTATAGGCGATGTTTGGATAGTGTAAGGGCCATCATTTATACGACGCGGTCCAGTACGGCGGTCGATGAAAATATCCATTCCTTTTTGACGACGATCTTTTTTTCTTTGTTCCATCTCAACCATCATTTCGTTATCGATTAAAAGAAAAAAATCCTTTTCGTAAATTTATATGACAGCAACTGGTTCTTTGAGTTTTTTAAAGAAGAGTGTCCAAACGGTATATATAAAAACTCGATAAATACCGCCAACAAAAACGAGAACCAATGCAATGGGAACCAGAAGAACGATGGCGAGCAAGGAATTGCTGGATAAGCCAAGCATAATCGGCAACATGATAAGGGCAGTAAAAATCCCGATAACTGTAATAAGCACTATGTTGAGCGTGACCAACAGCAACCACATTAATAGAACGCTCCCAAAGTTTGCTCTAAAAAGATGATATCCTTCCCCAATGGATTCAAAAAGTCGCCTCTTGTCCAACACACAGAATCTCTCCGCAAAAGCGTGTATGAGAATGAGTGGCACAACGACGAGAAACAAAAAGATCAGAAAAAGTAAGATGGATAAAAAAAGAAGAGTAAAACCAAGAGCTACCTTATTTTTAACGAAAGCTAAAATAACGGGAAGGGACAGGAGACCCACCACAAAGATCAAAACAAATCCGAAAGGAAGCCAAATGAAAATGGATATGCCGTAAAGACTAAGCCAGCTTCTCCAGCCATGTTTAAATCCTTGCCCCACACCTGTCTCCCCGCTCATTTCAATATCATCAACCATGCCGATTAAAGCACCCCGACTCAGATACTGCAAGACGATGCCTGCCACCAAAATGATGAAGAACAACAACACAATCGCGACAATAACTTGCGGTTTAAGTAGAAATCTTAAAATCTCATCCATTTGAGCATATCTTTCGGTACCACGAGTAAAATCTTCACTCTGAAGCATATATTGATAATTAACATTGGAAGAGCCGCCGCTCAGGAAAGCAATAAGGATACCGAAAAACCACATAGACTTGTGTCCCCAAGTTAACTTCGCAGATTTTTTTACCACTTCCAAATAATCCAATTCTTTCCCTCCCCCAAATATCAGAAAAGTTAAAAACAAAATTTGTGTTCAAATTGATAGCCGATTAATATGCTTCTTAAAAACTTACTTCTATTTTTTAACAATTTTTCCTGCTAAAAAACAAAAGACCCAAACGGGTCTTTTATTTACTCTTTTATTCTTCAGCCATTAAAACTTATTCTTCAACTATCGCATCATTGGGACAGACCTCGGCGCAAGTCCCACACTCGGTACATTTGCCCTGATCAATCTCGTAAATATCCTCCCCTTCGGTGATAGCACCCGAAGGACACTCGTCTGCACAGGTACCACAGTTCAAACAATCGTCTGTAATCTTATAAGCCACAGAGTACACCTCCATTTGGAAATAATTGAAAAAAATCATAGCCGAGGATTAGAAATTTGTAAAGAGCAATTTTTACTGAAACTTTAAGTTTTAAGAGTTTTTTATTCCACCTCAATTAATTCATAAGCTTTCTTACCAAGACCCATCTTTTCTCCGTAAGTAAGTTGGATGTTCCAGTCAACAGAGGGGAAGATGGCGCGGAACTTGTCTTTTGCAGAGAGATCTTTTAGTCTGGTATCTTTCATACCCTGTGCGGAATTGATTAAGTCTACACTCGCCTGGTCGATGGAAATAGGGTCCGTTGAAGCAAGGATGCCAACATCCTTTACAATGGGAGCATCGCTCCAACCCCAACAATCACAATCAGGTGTAACGTTCATCATAAAGTTAAAGAAGCCAACCTTATTTACTTTATTTTTTAAAACACCCACGGCGTATTCAACAATCTTCTCTTGAATTACATCCGGCTCAGCTTCCCAATGAATGGCTACCGCGGAAAGTGGACATGTCACGGTACACTCACCGCAACCTATACATTTTTTGTGGTCTATCTCGGCCTTACCGATGGCGTTTATTTCAATTGCGCAGACGGAACACCAACCAATACACCTCTTGCAACCGGTGCATATCTTTGGATCGACTTCTGGAAGAACGTCCGAATGCATCTCTTGTTTCGCGCTTCGGCATCCCAAACCCATCCCGATATTTTTAAGCGTTCCCCCAAAACCTGTAAGTTCGTGACCTTTAAAATGAGAAACGGCGATCAAGCAATCCGCCAAATAAGCGGCGCTGGCAATCTTTGTTTTGTCAAAATGCTTGCCATTAATTTTTACCTCGAAATAATCCTTTCCGTTCAAGCCATCGGCAATCACAAGCGGCGCACCGACCACGCTATAATCAAAACCGTTTTCTATGGCAGTTATGAGATGATCCACAGCATTTGCTCTGGAGCCAACATAAAGAGTTCCCGCATCGGTAAGAAAAGGTCTGCCCCCGCAAGCTTTTATCTTATCGACAATTCGCCTGATAAATATCGGAGATACAAATGCGCTATTCCCTCGCTCCCCAAAGTGAACCTTGACGGCAACCATATCGCCTTTCTCTACGAAGTCACCAAAACCCGCTTTATCAAAAAGGGCTTCGGTTTTATCGAGCAAGCTTCTTTTTTTCTCAGCTCTTATATCCGAAAAATAAACCTTAGCCACAGCGTTTCTTTATCTCCTTTTCAATCAAAGCGGCCGCTCCTATAACTCCAGCTTTGTTGCCAAGTTTTGCCTTTACGATTTTTACAATTTCTGAATTGGGCTTAATGGCCCGCTCTTTTACTATCTTCTCAGCATGTTCTAAAACCAAACCACCCGATTCCGCCACGCCACCACCGACGATTATGAGTTCGGGATTAAAAATATTTACCAAGTTTGCAAAGGCCACTCCGACAATTTCTCCCACTTCTTGCAAAACTCCGATTGCCAACTCGTCTCCTTCCGCAGCGGCCGACATAAGCACCTCGCCGTTTACGTTATCCATCTCCCCGCCAGCAATCTTCAAAATAAGCGTGTCCGGACTGCCAAAGACAGCTTCCCTTGCCTTTCGCGCGATAGCTGGCCCCGCTGCCATCGCTTCAAAACAACCATAATTACCGCAGCTACACTTGGGACCGTTGATATCTATTACCATATGACCTATCTCTGACGCGCAACCAATTGAGCCCCTATAAACTTCATCATTTAAAATTAAACCTCCGCCGATTCCGGTGCCTATAGTCACGCAAACGATTTCGGAAGCATCCCTTCCAGCTCCATAACACTTTTCTCCCCAAGCGGCAACATTGGCATCATTATCCAGAAAAACGGGAACTTTAAAATGAGTGCGTATCGCCTCTTTGAAGTCAAACTCCCTAAACGGAAGATTGGGAGAGAAGATGACCTTGCCTTCTTCAAAATCTACCGTTCCCGCCACACCTATCCCTATGCCGCCAACATCACTTGGATTGACTTTAGAAACAGAAAAGATTTTTTCGATGAGAGAAATTACAAACCCTAAAATAATTTCACTGTCGCGATTAGGTTCAAATAAATTGGTTTTTGGAGTTAGTTCGATAGACTCACAGAGGATATTCTTCTTCTCGTCCAGCAGGGAAACAGCGATCTTTGTCCCCCCTATATCAACTCCGATAACAAGATTATTATCCGACATAATGCTCTTTACCCGTCCACCGGTTGGCATCCAAGTTAACTGCCTTCATTTTTGTTTGGCAAATCTTTTGAATAGACGGAGACCAGGTTCCTCCCATTAGTTTTTGAAAGATTTAATGCCTGGTCAGCCCTGTCGATGAGATCAAGTTCATCATCGGCATCCGTTGGATATGTAGCGACTCCCGCGCTCAAAGTCATCTTTTCGCCTTCAAAATCCGCTTCCTCGATGGCCCTTCTTATCCTCTCCGCAACCTCCGCAGCTTCGCCGCTTGTATTGGGCAAAATAATTGCAAACTCTTCCGCTCCATATCTCGCTACAACATCAACCACCCTTACCTGCTCATTAATAATTTTGGTCATCTCTTTTATCAGAGTATTTCCTTTTTCATGGCCAAACTTGTCATTGAATGGTTTGAAGAAATCTACATCCAGCATAATCAATGATAATTTGCTTCCAAACCTATCAGCCCTCTCTTTTTCTTCTTCAATCCGATCGATAAAATAGCCGTAGTTATAAAGACCGGTTAGTCTATCAACCATCGAAAGATGCTCAAGCCTATCGTGATCTTCCTTTCTTTTTTTTGACATCTGACCCAAAATCAAACCAACTGCCAGCATAACGAGGGCCAAAATCACTATTTGACTAAAAAATACATTATCCACAAACAATAAAAGGACGATAGCTGCCCCCAAAGAAACTAATACCCCGCCCCACACATCAAAACAAACCGCCGCCAAGAGAAGAGGGATAAAAAACAGATTAAAAAGAGCGATATCCTCTGTTATTACATTTATGAAACCAACCAAGACAAAGCTCAAAATCATAATCAAAAAAGCGCCCGGCTTAAATCTAGATTTTGGCAAAAAAATCATCTCCTTTGGTTTTTATATTCCAATATTCACGGAAAGACGAATAAATCCTTCCTTGAGCATAAATTTGATAAAATAGTTTCGTCATTAATTTGTATAATATAACAGATATAAACACCAAATATGAAAGAGAGGCATAAATGAAATTCGGTCATTTCCTTTATTTTGCCAAATATTACGCACTCACAAAAATTTCAAACAGCAACAAACCCCTTCTGGCAGGAGTTAAGCTTACACATCGTTGTACTCTAAAATGCCGTCAGTGCCCTTTTTGGCAAAGACCGGGGGATGACATAAAATTTGCCGACCTTAAAGAAATCATGAAGAATCTATACCGACAGGGGGTAAGAATATGGTTGATGGAGGGCGGCGAACCTCTTCTTTGGAGAGACGGCAAGTTAAATATCAATAATGTCGTCACAGAAGCTAAAAAATATTTTTATTGCGTCGGGGTAACCACAAATGGAACGCTCCCCATAGATGTAAAGACCGACGTTGTCTGGGTTAGCGTGGACGGGTTAAGAGATACCCACAACTATCTGAGAAATAACTCTTTTGATAAGGTAATTGAAAACATCAAAAACTCAAAGCATCCGCACATCTTTGCAAACATAGCAATCAATTGTTTAAATCATCAAGAGGTGCCAGAACTTATCAAATTTCTGGCTGGCTTCGTAAAAGGGGTAACTATTCAGTTCTTCTTTCCTTATCCCGAAAGCGAAAATTTGGCCATATCGTGGGATGACAGAGAAAAAGTGCTGGAAGAATTGATAAAACTAAAAAGAGAAGGGTGGCCTGTGGTGGATAGCTTTGCCGCCTTAGAAGCCCTTAAGAAAAACACGTGGAAATGTGAACCCTGGATGGTTGCGTCGGTTGAAAGAGACGGAACCGTTACCCAGGGATGTTACCTTAAAGACAGGACCCCCTACAAGAACCCCTGCGAGATTTGCGGGCTCGCCGCCCACACCGAACTTTCCCTATCTTACCAGCTTAATTTCGAGGCCATAAATGTGGGTCGGAAAACCATGAAAGCTTTCTAAAAAATTTATCTTAAAAATAATTTGGCGCTATACCTAAATTGTAAGATCCTTTTTCAAAAGAAGGGCAATAATAATACATTGGTCTCGTTTAATAATAAATCCAAACCACCCGTTCGCCGAAGAAGAGATTTCAGTAGATGATCTCAAGAATCAAAATTTTGTATCGGGGAAACCGGGCTCGGCAACAAGAACGTGGCTACGAGAGACCCACAACGTTACTCTCGATAATCTGAGTGTAACCGCAAAGCCCGAAAGTCAACATGCCGTAATTTCTGCAGTTAAAATAAGTTTAGGCATTTCAATAGTACCAAGAATGGCCTGTAAAGCAAAAATTGAATTAGGCGAAATAAAAGAAGTGCGCGTTGGAGAGCTAAAATTAATGCGAGGAAACTTTTACATTATCTTCAATAAAACGACTCATTTATCCGATTCAACGAAGGAACTTTTGACCTTCCTTGAGACCGAAAAAGAAAAATTGCTTGCGATGTAATTGGCTCCAAAACGGCCGATTCTAAACAAGGGTCTCGTTTAAGCGGGGAATTTGTTTATTCCCCCCTTCTTTTTCAAGCAACTCTCTGATATTTTTAACAAAATCACGGGGTCTCGTGGACACTAAAAAGTCTTCTCCATTGCTTCCTTGATATTTATCTACCTTTGCCAACGGAATCGATATCCCCGCTACCGTCAAATCTTTTTTTATCTTTTCTGAATCTGTCAACACCAAATTAAAATCTAAATCCAAGATATTAAAATCGAAGTTTTCTAGATCAACCCTCTTGACATAATACCCCTCCGCAGAGAGAGCCAACCAACAAATATTTATGGGAGATAATTTCTCTTCTATTAAAAGTATCCTCTTTGCCGAATTTTCACCTTTAAATACCTCGTCGCCCTCTATAAACCCGACTTTTTCCGAAAGTCCGTAGAGAGAATATGCTTTTCTCACTTCCTGGTCGATCTGTAAAATAATTCTCAAAGAACTGCTATCTGATAAATTGAACATAGACCATACGTTACTGTCGATCTCTCTAATAACTTCATCTCCCCCAAACCCTACCCCTTTTAACTTACAAAATATATCCGCCAGATAAATGATAGATATGATTCCCTGGTCAAACACACCCAAACCTTTGCTGGAAAGAGGTTGATGATGATATCTAATCGCTGCTTTGAGGGTGCGGGGAAGATTCCATTTGCCCGCCACTTGCTCCCCAAGCTGAGTGTGGTTAATGCCAAAAACTTTCTCTTCAGCATCGAGCATGCCCATGCCCTCATTTTTTACAAAATCTATCACCTTGCAAAAATCTTTCCCTAAATACAAATCGAAAACAATCTTGCCGACATCATGTAAAAGACCCGCGACAAAAGCCTCTTCAGGGACGGGATAATTTACATAATCGGCAATCAAGCGAGCAGCGGAAGCACACCCCAATGAATGCTGCCAAAATCTATCTTTATCGAGGACGGCCCCATCGGCTTTTTTATTTAATATTTCAAAAACTGAAAGTCCCAGGGCCATATCCTTTATGTTTTGGTAACCTAAAATAACAACAGCATGCGTTACCGTCGAAATTTTTTCTGAGAAACCATAAAAAGCCGAGTTAACAATGCGAAGCACCTTTGCAGTAAAGGCAGGATCTTTTGAGATGACATCCGCAAGGTCTTTTGCCGCCGAATGCTCATCATTAACAACAGCAAGCATCTTGCTGATCGCTTTGGGAAGCGGCGGCAAGTCCTTTGTCCTATCGATTGCTAATTTCAATTTTTTATCGTTCAGCTTACCCATTCTCCCAAAATTATTTTCTGTGACAGCTAAGAAAATGATTTTATCTGTTGTTAACTTATGGGGTTATCATAAATACTCCATCGGCAAAATCGCGGAATAACTTGATTTTTTCAAAAAAAAGAAAGCCGTTGAGGTTCCCGGCCATAAATAAACACATATATGACTTATTCGCTAATGTATCGGGATGTTTTGTTTTTAGTGCTTTGTTTTTCCAACTCGGCCAAATATTCCAAACTGGTATTTTTAAGAATATGCACTACATCTTGTTGTGCCTTATTCCAGGCCTCTCGTATGGGACACATTCCTGGCTCAACAAAGCATCCTTGTTTTTCATGGCAATATCTGCCACCCGAAGTACACGGATTAAGTGTTGTGGAGCCCTGAATTTTTTCAATAATATCCGCTAGGCAAACTTTTTCTGAGTCACAAGAAATCCTGATTCCGCCCTTTGAGCCCCTATAACTAGCTACTAAACCTTCTTTAACTAAGCTTGCCATAATCTGTGCCATAAACCTGGGAGGGATTTTTCGCCTTTCGGCAATTTTTTTTGAGGAGCAAAGCTCCCCGTTCGAACAACCGGCCAAATCAACCATTATCCTAAGAGCATAACAGGTTTTCTTGTTAATGATGATTTTCAACTCGGCCTCCTTAAATATCCTCCCGAACAAAATTATAAGGCATCATTTAACCTTGTAGCAGAGTAAATATTTTTTATACATTTACTAATATTTGTTACTTATCGTAAAATTCCTTCAAAAAAGTGAATTATTTTTCAAATACTATATATTTAAAAGAGCATATACAAATTTATGCCAAATCATACTCCCCCTGATTTGGTCTTTTGCGCTTCATAAATTTGTTTTTGCAACCAAGAGACCCACACATCCACACCCTCAACAAGCTTACAGGAAACCTCAAAGAAGTTCACGCTTGGGTTCAAACCACTTATTATGCTTTTAAACTCGCCCAAATTAAAATCAGAGCAATCCAATAAATCAATCTTGTTTAAGATAAGGACTTCCGACTCAACAAATATGCGGGGGTATTTGAGCGGCTTGTCATCTCCCTCCGGAATGCTTGAAATAACCACCCTAACATTTTCACCCAAATCAAATTCCACGGGGCAAACAAGATTTCCAACGTTTTCAATAATTATAATATCCAACAAATCGAGGTCGAGCATATCTAAAGCGCCTCGAATCATGTTTGCATCAAGGTGACAGGCGCCACCCGTATTTATCTGAATCGCGGCGACACCATGTTCACGGACCTTTTCGGCGTCAACTTTGGAAGCAATATCCCCCTCAATTACTGCGATGTTTAATTCATCCTTAAGGATCTCAATTATTCGCAAAATAAAACTGGTTTTTCCTGCACCGGGAGAAGCCATCAAATTTATTACAAAAATTCCTTTATCCTCAAAAATCTTTCTTAAATCAGCGGCAATTTTGTCGTTAGCCGCTAAAATATCTTGTTGAAGCTTAATTTCCACTTACACTTCACCCGCTTCCTCAATTTCTATTGTTAAAATCGCCAATTCTTTCCCCGCAATGGTCTTCATGGCCGCGCCGCATTCGCACAAAAAATCGAGATTTTCCACTCTTTTCACTTTACCGCAAAGGGAGCACTTGGCTGTAAGTGGTACCTCAATTATTTCAACCTCCGCACCGCTTGCGATGGTATCCTTGCTCATCAGCTCAAAGTAAAATTGAACACAGTCTCCAACTATATTCGTTAGTTCTCCAATCTCCAGTTTTATTTTCTTAACTCTCTTAGCATCTCTTTTATTTGCTTCTTCAACAACTATCGATAAAATACTTTCGGTTATCGCCATTTCGTGCATTTTTAAACAGCCCCCAGTCTCCAGCTGTCGGCTACCAGCTCCTCAAAATCAACAGCCGTTAGCTTGATTTATGGTTCGTTGTTCATGGTTCATGATTTTGCTATCGGCTTCTTAATTTCTTATTTTTTAACTATAAGCCATGCGCCATTAGCGATCAGCTATCTAATACAAACTATCAGCTTTTTTAATTCTTGACTAGCGAAGCGATTGACTTTTGACTGCCCTTTTCTGAGGTTGCTTCGCCTCCCAATGACCCAGGGCTATCTCTTCTTAATCCTTAATCCTGTAATCCTCACTCTTAATCTTGCTTTTAAGCTTTCCAATCTCTTCCAAAACCAACTCTATTACCCTTGGAATTTTTTCTTGTAATTCGGAGGTTAGTTCCAAACCTAAATCTATCTCCTTTGGCTGTATCCCAAAAATTACCGTCTCCGGACATTTGCCAAGATTTTCGGCCATTTTTAAGACTTCCAAAATTTCAATCTCATGAAGAGAAACTTTTTCCTTTGACTTAAGTTTTACGTCTTGCGGAGTAAATTTAAATATATCACCCGGCTCAGAACTCGCCTCAATGGCATCTACAACGATAAGTTTATCGGCTTCTTGGACCGGGTAAAGCAAATCAAACCCCGCCGTTCCCCCATCAATTAATTCGACGCCATCCGGTAAATCCATTTTCTCCATCGCTTGAACAACTCGAACACCGATACCTTCATCTTTAAGGAGTATGTTCCCAACGCCTAGAACAACTATCTTCTTGTTCGTCAAAATCAACCTTCCTTTATATTTAGTTTTTTAACAATGTTATCATTTTAATACATTTAAGAATTTATAAGAGTCTAGATTTAAAAAGCAAAGGTGGTCAAAACAAAATAGGCCCCCGACATGTCGGGGGCCTATTTTCAATGAAGCCTAACTTTTAACCTACCTGATAACCTGACCTCCATAGAGAAAGACCCAGCGCACCATAAGACCTCCAAGGAGAACGAATATCGAGGCTATGGCAGCCATGCCCGTTCCCTTCTCGTGGGCCTTTTCCGATGTCATCCCGTAGATTTCAATTGCTAACGGGGTAACCAAGCCCAAAGCCACAATGCCTATCCAAAACGGGATGGCATAAACCCCACTTAAAAGGACATTGGCAGATTCGGCCGCGCTTCCGCCAGCGGCGTTAAGGGTTACGAGTAAAATAACAAAGGCCAACATCTCGATGACGATAACAATGGAATCGGCCTTTTCTAAAAGTCCCATGGCAAACTCATCCTTCTTCTTGGTGATGGCGTGAATGAGAAGGATTAAGACTAGACCCGTCGATGAAGCCGAAGCCAAAAAGACCACGGGCAGCCAATTTACCGTCGACCACAAGGGAACATTTGTCACGGATAGCAGAACACCAGTATAGCCCGCCGTCAAAAATCCTAAGATGACCCCTATAACCGAGAAGACCTTCCGGATATTATCTTTTCCCGCAAGACTCTTTATGATAGGCAAGTCCTTGGTCTTTTCCTCCTCGGAGAGGAAGAAAGCTGGAACAATTACCCCACCCACTATTGTAAATAGGGTAAGCGTCCAGGTACCCTGTGTAAAGGTTACACACTTAGCAGACACTTCCCCCTCCAGCCAATCGTTAAACGGCAACCATATCTTTTGATTCCTCTCTTGACTTTAATAACAACCTCTTGCTCTCCTCAAAGGTTTCAACCG
>DSBK01000107.1 GCA_011046085.1 Actinomycetota bacterium | reverse complement strand
TTCTATTGCGGTTTTTTCGAACAAACATGTCATAATCATACCTTGCAGCACCCAAATTGCAAGGTTACACGCCTTACTACCAGCACTTATTATATTAAAAAGCGAGGTGTGCGGAAGACAGGAGAGCAAATCACACCCTTTCGTCAATCATTTGAAGATGAACTCATAGACGACTTAGAGGTAACCATCAAAGAAGAGATAGATTTCTTGGAGGACGCCGGGTTTTTAAAACTTGTTTAATCAAATTTCATTTAAATCTATCGTACTTAATTGTCGGATTGCCTAAGTCGCTCTTTAGCCTTCATTAAAATTTCATTCTCATAACCCAATGCTCGTACACTTAAAGCCGAAAGTGAGTGTATGTTTAAAGAATTTGTTTTTTTGCATAGCAATAAACGCATATTTTTATGAGCAACCGCTCCCCATTTTAACTTGTATTTTTCCATCCCTCTTAAAAAATCAAACCGGGATAATCCCTTCGTTATTGAATCACGAATTGCCTCTCCAGTAAGAACCGTCCCGGGGCTTAGGCGCCCCCAGCATGGGTCATATCCCCCTAGATAATAATAAAAACAATCATTATATCTAAACCCGTATAATGAAGCTATCGGCCCATCGTCTAATGTTAAAAAATAAAGCGCCAACCAACCCTTTTTATTAAAATAATGAGCAACATCCATATGAAAATCTTTGTATCTTTTATTCCAAAAAAGACCAGGCAATTTTTTCGACTTCCACCTTTTTTGATGAAGATCGAAAAAAATATTCATCCCACAAGAGATATCTTCTTCCCTTTCGCTCACGTCATACATATTAGCTCCGCAAATTTTTTGAATTCGCCTGGAATTGTAGTTTAAATTATACCGAAATTTGCTATTTAAACCCTTCAAATAATCATCCCAGCCACAAGGCAGTGTAAGCACAAGCGAATTATCCTGTGAATGTTTAAAATATTCAAAACTTTTGTCTAAACCTTCTAGATGATCAACATTAATTAAATCTTGCGGTATTTGGTGCAAAT
Source organism: Actinomycetota bacterium (assembly GCA_011046085.1). GTDB lineage: Bacteria > Actinomycetota > Aquicultoria > UBA3085 > Oleimmundimicrobiaceae > DSBK01. The sequence continues at coordinate 14,148 of DSBK01000107.1, read as the reverse complement.
CCATAACGTCCCAATCCCAAGCAGAAGCCGAAAGATATGCCAGTATCGTTTCAATAAACTCCTCCTCTTTTTCCTGCAAAACAATGAAGCCCCCATAATCCGAAGGGCCCGTTCCTAAAAAGGAAACAACCTTGATAGGCAAACCAAGATATGAATTGCTCAAATAAAAAGGGGCTATACCGATAAGTTCATTTTCTCTTGCAGTCAATATAAATAAATTTTTCCCTTTGCGATAATGCTTCCACCACGTCCATTGCCACTCCCATGTCTGAAATATGCTAGAGCAGACACCATCAAGTAAATCGCTCCATTCTTTTCTAATATTTTTAAATTCTTCCTCAGTTGTGATGACATCAATTTTCATTTCTGTTGTCTTTCTAAAAACTCCCCCAAAAATATAGAGAAGGCCAATTTTGTCCTTCTCTATAAAAACCGCACAAAAATTCCCCTTTAAGATTCTTTCTTCTCGCCCATTATATCTTCTTTATGTTTTTTAAAGATAGGGCAATCTTCACAGTTGGGATACCCTCTACACAAACAACCATTTCTCTCCTCCCAGCAATCCCTCTTCTTTGTATACGCCGGACAGTTCATGTAATGGCTTGCGGGACAACCTTTTAAATCCCAACAATTTTTCATAATTACTCTCTTATGGTCTTTCTAATATAAAGTTTGTTAATCTACTTTTTCTTAGCTGAATAAGCTGCCTTGGCTTCTAAAATCCTGTCTTTCAAATCATCTTCATCTTTAACGGCCGTATAATCTAAACCAAGTTCCCTTATGGCGTTTACACAAGCTCTTACTATCTCCGTGTTGGCAAGCTTGTGCCCCCCGGTAATTTTGGACTTTAAGCTGTTTTCTTCGAGATAACTCACCATATCATCTGGCATCGTTATAGGAATCCTTATATAATTTTCCTTCCCCATAATTTCCTCCCTTAAGATCAATTACAAATTTTGCTTCGCCTATCCCTAAAAATTAGGAACAACTAATATTAACATTACTATAATATAGCGGCAACTTCCTATTGGGTCAACAGCTTATTCGAAACGAAGCAAAATTTCTCTTTTATAAGGTTACATCATGTTTGCCTGTAATAACAACCCTGAGAGCAAAACAACCATCACAACCACGATTAAAACATTAAATCCTATGTCCCGTGTGTAGGACCTTATTGCATTTCTTGTATCCTTGATATCCATTGCTGAATATATTGCCTGCTCAATGCCACCAAACCTTTCTTCGGAAAGCACCATCATGGAGACCAAAACCATTCTTCGAACCCAACTTGCCATCTCTTTTAAAATACTTCCAGATATAATCCTATAACTAAGTTGAGCTCTTCTGTACTGAAAAAGAGTTTTTTGGAGAACTGGCCCGATTCTTTCTTCTTGAATAAGTTTTTCGGCTTTGGCACTTAGCTCGGCCAATCTAGAAATACCTTCCATGCCCGCTTCTCGAATTCTTCTCTCTTCGGCCTTTAGTTCATCTAGGGAAAAGCCTCTTTGCTGAACCCCTTTAAGCTCATCCTTGACAATCTCCTTGCGTACTTTTTCAAGATTATAAGCAGTCTGTTGTAATCTTGCCAGCTTCTCCTCGCCGATTGCATGCTCTTTTACCATGACCTTCTCGGAGATCATCAGCATCTTACGCAGCCAATATGTGTCCTCTTTACTGAGTTGCTTAGGATTAACTTCCAGAGCTGCGACCTTATCTCTTAAAACCCTTAAATCTGCCTTACTTAAATTCTCATCGTTAACCAACGGCTCTTCGGCTGTTCTGAAAACCTTTCTTAATTCATAAAGCTCTGCTCTGTCTAACCTAAAAACACCTCTATCCAATTTATTTACAGCATCCCTAATTGCTCTCAATTTTTCGGCTCGTTCTTTTTGCTCATTCACGCCGGAAATTAACCTTGATACTATCTTTTTCCGCCTATCTTCCTCACCGGACAAAAGATATGTTGTAACTCGACGACGAAACTGTTCTTTTAACCTTACCAGTTCAGCGGGCATGGTCTGGAACATGTCCGTTAGTTCCAAATACCAATGCTTAATCGATAGAGCTTCGGGAGTCCTTCCTTCTAACTTAAACCAACCAAACCTAAACCCGATAACAAAAAACAAGCCGCCGCCAAGAACAGCCAACCCCGTAGGAATAAGGTTATGAAGCACCTCCGCGTTAAAGAAAGAGAGGGTTTTTGGGTCATAAAGAATAGGAATCGTCGAACGAATCCCCCCTGAAATATGGGTATTATATAAAACATGATAAGCATGGGATGAAGGCTCATACCCAAAAAATGCAAGAGCTGGACCAACTATCTTTTCTAATAACCAATTGGGTCTGAGTCCAATAAATACAATGCAAGTTGCAAGAGTTACTAGCGAAATAAGCATCGGAAGTGGCGCAGGTTCAACCGTTTTGTATTTTTCGGGTCTCTTCCCCGCAAACACCATAATCCAAAGCTTCATACCATAAACCCATGCAGCAAATGCGCTCATCATCAAGATTATCTCGGCCATAAGCAACGTGGGGTCACCAGAATGCTGCCAGGCCTCTATGATTGAATGATGAAGCAATGTTTTGCTGACAAAACCATTAAAGAAAGGTATGCCCGCGATACCAAAAACAGCGATAAGGCAAACAACCGCGGTAAAGGGCATATTTCTCCAAAGCCCGCCAAGTTTTCTCATATCAAGCTCGTGTGTCCTAAAGTAAACCGCTCCAACACTCAAAAAAAGAGCGCCCTTAAAGAGTGCGTGATTTATTATGTGATAGAGGCTGCCAGCCACCCCCATTGCGCCTTCTTTCCCGAGATAGGCAGCGCAACCCAGACCAAATACTATGTACCCAACCTGAGAAACGGTTGAATAAGCTAGCATTCTTTTACAGTTGCTCGATATTAAAGCATTGAGCGCTCCCCCTATCATCGTCAGAGCTCCCATCAAGATCAATCCATATCCCAAATTCGTAAGAGTAACAGAAGCAGCTCCTTCGGTTGGAGCATATAGGGTATGAACCGATCTTAGAATCCCATAAGCCCCAGCTTTTACCATTACACCAGAGAGCAAAGCGCTTGCAGGGGTAGGGGCTACAGGATGGGCTTCGGGCAACCAAACATGAAGGAAAAATAGTCCCGCCTTAGCACCAAAACCCATAATAAATAATGTGGCAACCAGGTAACGCATATACGCGGGCATGACTTTTTCTAGAAGTTTCGCCATGGGCTTAATATCCACTGTGCCAGTATAAGCAAACAAGAGAACGGTTCCGGCTAACAGAACGAGACCAAATATAATACAAAACCATAGGTAAAGCTTACCAGCATTTAAAGCTTTCTCATCTTCCTCATGAATGACAAGCATGGTGGAGAAAATTCCCAAAAGCTCAAAAAAGACAAACAAGGAAAAGAAATCACTGGCAAGCAAAACACCTAAATCAACACCCAGGGTCAATAAAGAGAAGATTGCAAATCTTGTCCTGGCATGCTCGTGAGACATATAACTTATCGCATAAATTGAAGCAATGAACCAGAGAAAGGAGGTAACAAGCGCCACCATTAAACTTACCGGGTCAACCCTAAAACCCATTCCAAGAATTCCTTGAATGTTAAATTCTATCCCCTTATAAAAATGCTCACCTATATGAATGCCCTTTACAACAGGCCCATACATGAAAAGAACCAACACAAAAGCAATAAAGGTCGTTGCAACCGTAACTGCATCACGCAACTTCTCTTTTTTGCCCACCAACCCAACAATAACTGCTCCGATAATCGGTACCATACATACTATAAAAGGAAGGGCAGCAATGCCGCTAACCTTACTTGTTAAAGGCATTACTACTTCCAAGTGACTCATAAACCTCATCCTCCAATTAATTAATTTTAATGGTGGGCTTCGTCGTGTCTACCTAGAACTCCATAAAAAGTCACAAGAACTCCGCCAATAAACAACAGAAGCAATCTCAAAAAACCTAATAACAAAGGTTCGTGGTAATCCATCATCGTATAGCCGAGAAAGAACACCAAGAACACCATCCCAACAATTGCGTAAGCTCTGAACGGTCCCTCTTTCTTAATATTCTTTTTATGTCGATTTTTCAGCGCATATTGAAGAGAAATGCTAAAAATCGAAAGGATGAGGGCCCACTGAATATAGTAGACAATTGGGGTTTTGTGATGCTCTGAAACAACTTCCCCCCCATGATTAGAAGATTCAACTCCCTCGGAGGTAGCTAAAACAACGCAAGCGGTCACAAAGATAAGAATCACAATGAGCAAAAATAAAAGCAACTTTTTCAACAAAACAGCACCTCTCATCAAAAAAATATTATTTCAAAAAGTAACTAGTGGCAATTTTTATAACCGAAAGCGGAAAGTACCGTATTTCCGCAAACAACCCGACAATTATAACACCGGCGGCGCCAACTAGAATGGGAATGATCATAACTTTGGGCGCTTCGGGTGTACTTTTCTCTTTAGGATTGGCCGCATCTTCAGCGTGGCCTCCATGCCTCTCGGGAAACGTTTCTTCACCAGGCTTCTGGAAAAAAGCGGTGTATATAATGGGCAAGAAATACGCCGCTCCGAGCAGAGAGCTTAACAACAAAACCACCACAAAAACAATCTCTTTTGCGTCCAAGGAACCAATGCACAGGTACCATTTGCTTATAAAACCAGCCAGTGGAGGCACCCCTATCATACCCAAAGCGGCAACCGTAAACGCAGCCATGGTCAAAGGCAGCTTGGAGCCAATCCCTCGCATCTGACTAATATTTTTCTTCCCAGTTTGTTTGATAATATTTCCAGCACACATAAACAACGTGCCTTTCATAAAGGCGTGATTTACAATGTGAACAACCGCTCCCCACACGCTGGACGTTGTAAGCAAGACCGTCCCCAAAACAATGTAACTCATCTGCCCAATGGTAGAATAAGCCAATCGACGTTTCAGATTGTCTTGGTCTAAAGCAAGAAGGGATGAAACGATTATGGTAAAAGCGACGATGTATGCCATCGGCAAACTTATTCCAAGTTCTCGCACCAAAGATGCCCCAAAAACATTGAAGGTAACCCTCATTATTCCAAAGGTTCCCACGGCGACCATTACGCCAGAAAGAATTGCGCTAAAGGGAGCGGGGGCTATGGGATGCGCATCTGGAACCCAACCGTGAAGAGGCATAATTGCCGCTTTTACACCAAAACCTATCATGTAGCTCCAGAAAAGAATAAGCAAGGGAACTCGCCCGTGTTCTGCAAGTGAAAGAATCCCAGTCTTGCTCAACGTCAAAGTTCCAGCTAGAAAATAGGTATAAATTATTGCAAATAAAATAAAGGAGGAGCCCACCAATATATATATCATATATTTTTTACCTGCAGCCAATGCTTCAGGTGTTTCCTCGTGAACTATAAGGGGATATGTTGATATGGAGAAAAGCTCATAAAATATAAGATACGTAAACAAATTACCCGAAGTAGCAACCCCCACCGTCCAGGCGAGACAAAGAACCACAAAACTAAAGTAGCGTCTTAAAGCGTGCTCGCCCTTCATGTAACCAATGGAATGCATGGTGGACATAGACCACAAAATCGCTGCGCCCAAAGCCAGGACCAAACCCAATTGGTCAGCTCTGATAAACATCCAGATGCCTGGGACAATCATCATCAAATGGGTTTTAAAAATCGTTCCCTCCAGTGATCCGGGCCACATTAATAAAATTATAAAAAGCGTGCTTACGGAAGCCGCAAAAGCCAGCCAGCCCATTCGAATACCAAGTTTTTCTCCAAAAATGAAGATTAAAATAACAAAAAAGATGGGAATAAAAACCGCCAAAAAGGGTAATATAGAAGTTACTTGTTCAAGCATTTTCGACACCTCCGGTCAAGCCAAACCAACAAAACCTCAATTTATCTAAAGAATTGCGTTACAGCTATACGAGATAACTCTAAAGGAACAAAGGGCAATTCGGCAAACAAACCTAAACCAATAGTGTAAAGAGCACAAATGATGCAGGGTACAAGAAACGTCCAATGTGCTTCATCCATTGTGGTGTCACCATCTAACGGTTTCATAAAATAAGCCCTGTAAACAATCGGCAGAAAATAAATGGCGTTCAAGAAAGAACTAAGTAATAAAACGATCACCGCAATGGGCTTATCTGCAGCCAATGCTCCTAAACTTAAATACCATTTACTTATAAATCCTGCAGTAGGAGGAAGACCCATCATACCGAATGAGGCAATTGTAAAAGTCGCCATCGTTATCGGCATCTTATGTCCTATGCCATGCATCTCGCTTATATTTTTCTTGTGAGTTTTTTTGTAAATCGCCCCTGCCACAAAGAACATTGTTATCTTCATAAAAGCTTGGTTTACAATATGAACTATCCCACCCATCACACTATCCGGCGTCAGCAAAGATACACCCAAAACAATGTATGAAAGCTGACTTATAGTCGAATAAGCAAGCCGTTTCTTGAAACCATCTTGCATCAAGGCCATCAATGAGCCTAAAACAATCGTAATCATCGCCGCCCACATTAAAACACTCGCCACGTCTGCCCCTTTTGACGCCATCTCTTTAAGCAGAGAAACCCCAAAAATGTTGTAGACTACTCTAGTAATTCCAAACACGCCAGCTTTAACTACAGCCACCGCGTGCAACAGGGCGCTGACCGGTGTTGGCGCAACCATGGCGCTCGGAAGCCATCCATGAAGCGGCATAATAGCCGCTTTAACGCCAAAACCTAACATAAACATGGCAAATATTACGACTAGAATACCTACACCGCTATTTATTGAAAGAATCCCCGGTTGATCAAAAGCAACGGTATTGGCCTGATAGAAAACAAGCGCTGTGGCAAATAAGATGAGCGAGCCACCCGTGAGGGTATATACTAAGTATTTCCTGCCAGCCTTCATCGCTTCGGGAGTCTCTTCGTGAATTACCAGCGGATAGGTGGAGACCGTCAACATTTCATAAAAAACAAACAAGGTGAACAAATTACCCGCGAAAGCAAGTCCTACGGTAGTTGAAACGCACAAAGCAAAGAAGGCAAAGAATCTCTTGCGAGCATGCTCCCCTTCCATGTAACCTATGGCATAAACGGTAGTTATAATCCAAAGGGTCGATGATACCATGCCAAAAAACATTCCCAAAGCATCGACTCTTAGGAGAAAGCTTATCCCCGGTGTAAATGGTATGAGTTCGGTAACGTAGATTACTCCCTTTAAAGAACCGGGCAGCATAGATAAGACAATAACCCATTTAAGGATGGCAGCCGATATGCTGAATATCCTTCTTAAATACGTATTTTCTCCTCGCCAAAAAATTAAAATTGCGCAAAGAATTGAGATTGTCGGAGCCAACAATGGTCTTATATCATGAACTATCATCTCGCCATCCTCCTAACCACCAGGTATGTATGTTGACGGCAAACCAAGAATGGTTGCCGCAGCCGGTCTTATCACGGCCAGCGGTAGGTAAGCAAAAACACCTAGCACCAAACAACCTATTGCCAAAAGAACTATCGGTATAAGCATGCTCATGGGCGCTTCATCCACTTTGGTGATGGGTTCGTTTGGCTCTCTAAAGAAAATCGCGTTTACAATCTTTATGTAATATGCAAACACAAGTAGGGTTCCAATTAAAAGAGCAGCCGCAAAATACCACTTCCCAAACTCTATGGCTCCAAGGATGATATACCATTTACAAATAAAACCCGATGTAGGAGGAATGCCCGCAATAGAAATGGATGCAATGGTCAAAGCCCCACATGTAATGGGCATCTTCTTTCCCATTCCGCGCAAATCGCTAAGCTTACGAAAGCCAGTTTTATAAATTAAGGCGCCCGCGCAAAGAAACAGCGTGGATTTAATTATGGCATGATTAAAAATGTGGATTAAACCACCTACCATTCCGAGATAACCTTTTTCCGGCTGGGTAAAAGAGACCAAACTTATACCCATAACGATGTATCCTATATTTGATATACTCGAATAAGCAAAAATCATCTTTATATCATCCTGGAAAAACGCAAAGAAAGCGCCGATCAAAATGGTAATTGCCGCAAGCCAGCCCATAAAATTTGTTACGGGGATAAAATTGATATTGCCCCCCAGTCTATACACGGTATAAAGAATTCGAATCATACCCACAATGCCGACCTTAATTACAAGTCCCGAGAGTAAAGCGCTGACCGGTGACGGAGCCAACGCGTGAGCATCGGGAAGCCATATGTGCACAGGAAACATGGCAGCTTTAACACTAAACCCTACAACAAAGAGAACCAAGGCCACATACGATGTTAAAATCGGCGGGAACTGTTGTAATCTAAGTGCCATATCGGCCATATTTAAAGTTCCAGTCACGTTGTAAAGCAAAGCTATGCCTGCCAAAATACTGAGCGAGGAGATGGCTCCCATCACCAAATATTTAAAACTAGCCATAGCGTTAAGTTTTTCCTCGGTGATCGCAATAAGAGCGTAGCCAGAAAGTGAGAGTATCTCTAGAAAAACATAGAGGTTGAACATGTCCCCGGTTACCGAGAACCCAACCATCCCACACAAGAGAAGTAAAACCAATGTATAGTATAAGGAAAATTTATCTTCATTGATCTCGTGCTCAATATATTTTCTTGAATAAAAAATGATGAGAACACCCAGACCGGTCATTAAAAAAGTGATGGTGGACACATAATCGAACCTAACCTCAATACCATAAGGCGGCTCCCAGCCACTTAACCAATAACTAATTGGGCCCTCGCTATACAACCGCCAAGTGGCGCAGGAACAAAAGAAAAAAGAGAGAAGAGAGATGAACATGGCCCACAAAAAAGAGAGCTTCTTTCTAAATCTACTAACTATAGGGGTAAGAGCGGCCCCAACTAAAAGAGTTATCGTCATAAGAACCGGGCAGTGCTGTGAAAATTCCAACATATCCTACTTTATCTCCTTCAACTTATCCGCATTTAAAGTTCCGCATTGCTCATATAGCTTAATTATTAAAGCGAGCGCCAAAGCGGTTGTGCTCATGGCAACAACAATTCCGGTAAGAATTAGTGCTTGAGGAATGGGATTAACAAAAACCGTGCCGGGGCTCACGCCTTCCCCAACTATCGGGGCCTTGCCCCCCATCACCGCTCCGCTCGACACAACGAAAAGAAACACCGACGTCTCCATGATATTTAAGCCCATAAATTTCTTTATAAGATTTGGTTTAGAGATGATTGTATAAAGGCCTATAATAAATAATGTCATCGCAACGACGTAATTGAAATTTACAGTAAGCTTATTCAAAATCTCGGCTGGGCTCATTCCTTCTCCACCTTCTCCATGGCAAAAAATATCGAACCAATCACAGTTCCGCCACCAATTCCTATGCCTATCTCGATTATCAGAAGCAACAAATGACGAACAAGATCTTGATAAGCATGGTTTATACAGGGAAGCATATATGTTAAAAAATTTAGACCACAGAATAAAGCAACTACGCCCGATATGAAAAAACTGAGAGGACCCGCGCTCTCCAAGATCGTTCTATATTTTAAGGGAAATTTTTTCATTCCCAGAGTAAACCCAAAAGTCAAAGTGAAAACGATAACGCTCGCCCCCAAGATGGCTCCGCCCTGGAATCCTCCACCTGGTGACTCGGCTCCGTGAAGGATTATGTAGAGAGCAAATAAAATAATAAAAGGAGCCAGTAGGCGAACGACGCTCTTTACGATGACGCTTTTTTCAACTGAAGATAACTCCACTTTTGAAGTGTGTCGTTTAATGTTTTCTCTCCCCAATACCGCCAAAACGCAAATAAGGGCCGTAAAAATCACCGTAACCTCACCCATCGTGTCATATCCTCTATAATTTAAAATTATACCGGTTACGATGTTGTTAGCGCCGCCCTCTTCAACCTCTTTTTCTAAGTAGCGAGGGACAACATGAGTGTATGCAGGGGTTTCAGAACTTCCCATTGGTGGCAATGCTATCACAGCGGCCACCAATAAAACCCAAAGTAAAAATAGAGCAAATATTATTACTCCTTTTTTCACTCGTCTTCCCTCCGCACCGTACGACCAATAGCTATCAAAAATAAAACCGTAGTAACCCCCGCGCCGACCGCTGCCTCAGTTAGAGCTAAATCGGGTGCGCTTAATTGCTGCCAGACTATTGCCATTATAAGGCTGTATGCTGAAAAAATTATTGAGGCCCCAAGCAAATCCTTGGTACGAACTACCCCAATCGCGGTTACAAGCAGAAATATTAGAAGCAATATATCAAGACTCCGTAACATTTTCACTCTCCTCCCCCGGGAACGCGGACGAAACTTTTTTTCGCCACGGCATAATGCCCACTTTATAAGCCGCATGAGAAATAGCATGACCCGTCGTTGAGCTCATCACCATTACCAAAAAGGCCAAAACTATCATCTTTAATCCATTTATTGAAAACCTCTCGTAAATAGCAAGGGCAAAAAGGATAGACCCTGCACCCAAAGTATCGCACTTTGTTCCCGCATGTAGACGAGTATAAACATCAGGCAAACGAACCAATCCCAACGTCCCAACCAAGAAAAAGAATATCCCATTACAGGCAAAGATAATTACCAAAGTATTTATTACGACATCAAGCACTAGGCAATCCTCCTGTCTCGAGATACCTCGCTACCGCCACCGTTACAACAAAGTTTAACAAAGCGTAGACAAAGGCCGTGTCGATGTACATGTGCTGCGCAAATATGTAAGCTATTAAAACTAAAATAACCGTAGTTTTTGTTCCCACTATGTTAACTGCAACTATCCTGTCAGGAAGCGTGGGCCCAGCAATTGCTCTAAAAAGACATACGAAAGCGTTCACCAGCAAAATTAAACCTACCGCTAAAAAAAAGGTCTGCATTACTCTCTCACTCCCTTATAAACCCAATTAACCATGTTCTCTAACTTCCGACCCATTAAATTCCTCGCATGTGTATCAGCCAAACAATGAATATAATAAATACCTTCCTCTTCATCGATATCCACAGTTAATGTGCCCGGCGTCAAAGTAATTGCATTTGCCAAAAGTGTTTGGGGGTCTTCGCCCCGAAGATGACACTTATACTTAACCATAGCCGGCTCTATGGGCAAGCGTGGATTTAAAACACGCTCCGCCACATCGATGTTGGCCACACCGATTTCAATTACAAGCTGCCCCAAAAACAAAATAAACCTTGTAAGAATTGCTAAACTCCCTTCCAGCTTGTCCAAGTTATCTTTCAATAGAACATTGGCGGCATAAGCCACAAACAAAGCGCATATAACCCCAAGGAGCAAGCTCGAAAGATCGAATTTGCCGGTTAGTAACACCCAAAAAACAAATAAAAAAAGCGCTGATTTCAAAACCTTAAAAAAAGACAACCATATCCTCCCCAAACAAACTTCAACTTCAGCAATCCAATATTTGCTTGCTTAAAACACCCATTAAAAAAATTACTTTTTCTCTTTAAGATCTTCTTCAACCGGAAAAACAAGAAGAATTGAGTCACGATGAACAGTTACAAAACCAAGTTCATAAAGGACTTTATCCTCTAACGAATGTATTATTTTTGCATTGGTAAGGGGAAAAAAGTCATGGGTTTTAACATTAAACATATCCGTTAATCTGCTTCCTGGGATAATATACATATCTCCCTCTACCCTATAAAGAGAGGTACACATCATCACTCTAACCTTCTGCTTCTCGGTATACACTTAAATCCCCCTTAAAAGTTTTTTAACTTTCCTTACAAAAACAAACTTTGTTTCTGCCGCCCTCTTTTGCTTCATATAAGGCCTCATCGGCTTTCACCACTAGCTCAGTATCATTGCTTGCATCATTCGGGCAAACCGCCACTCCCACGCTAATCGTTTTCTTAACCACCGGCTGTTCAATATCACCCTCAAAATCAGCATCTTCAACGGCTGCCCTCATCCTCTCGGCAGCTTCTCGAGCTTCTTTTCCTATGTTTGGAAGTAAAATTGCAAATTCTTCGCCTCCATAACGAGCAACGAGATCTATATCTCTAACTTTTTTCTTAAGAATCTCAGCAATGTTTTTTAGAAGCCTATTGCCCTTCTCGTGACCATACGTATCATTAAAATCTTTGAAATGATCTATGTCAATCATGATCAATGCAAGTGGCGTCTCGTATCGTTTGGAACGCTTAATTTCTTCATCTAACCTATCTACAAAATAGCTGTAGTTATAAAGACCCGTTAATCTATCCCGAACAGAAAGTCTTTCCAGTTGTGCTTGTTGTTTCTTCTGCTTGTTGGAGATATAACCAAGAACAAGCCCTGCAATAAGAAAAATTATCGTTCCCAAAGTTATCTCATAACTGAAAGCTTCGGGATTTGCTATTAAATCGCTCGCTAATCCGCTGTAAAAAGACCAGACTAAGATGCTAGCGCTCGCAATACCTATAACCAAACTGCCAATTACGTTATAAGTTACCGCGGCAATAAATATTGGGATGATATAAAGATACCAATACAAATCAAGCCGACCTGTAAAATTAATAAAAATAGATACAAAAGTAAATGTAACCGTAATCAAAAGTACGCTTGCTAAATGTTCTCCGGCTTTCAAAAATTTACCTCCTCAAATATCTCTTTTTAAAACACCCCTCTGAAAACAATATATTATACATGTTTAACTTTTTTCCTCTAAGTTTTATAAAATTTTCACAAATTTTTTAAAAACCTTGCTGACCCCTCAGGCAAAACTACATTTATCATCATACCTGAGCCCATTTCAAACCCTGCCTGTATGGCAAGTTTAGGAAAAATTTCAATGTGCCAATGATAAAATTCCCCAGAATTTATCCTATATGGTGAAGTATGAAGATAATAATTATATGGAGAATCGTTTAATCCTTCATAAATTTTCAGAAGAGTATCCTTTAACATAAAGGCAAGGTCTCTCTTTTCCGCCGAAGAGATACACTCAAAATTGGCTGAATGATTTTTGGGAACTATCCAAGTTTCAAACGGCTGCCTGGAAGCATAAGGAGAGAAAACCAAAAAGTGTTCGCTCTCTTTAATCACCCTATCCCCCAACTTCGTCTCTTCCTCTATAATGTCGCAGAATATACAATGCCCTTTTTCACAAAAATATCTCCGCGAACAGTCCAATTCATCGGCGACAAGACGGGGGATTAATGTGGTCCCAAAAAGTTGCGAGTGAGGATGTTCCAAAGAAGCGCCAGCTTCCTTCCCGTGGTTGACAATGATAAGAACATGTTTAATCCTTTGGTCATCTTTTATCTTCAATAAACGGGAGCGATAAGCTTCTATAATGAGTTCCACTTCATCTACATTTAAAAGCGCTAAGCTCTTAGAGTGATCGGGACCACTTATTATGACTTCGTGAATTCCTAAGCCAGGCATGTTGGCATATATTTCGGACTTTTTTTGTTTACCATAAAGCATATTAGATGCAGAAGTTTTGATTTTATCTTCTATTGTAAAGGCGGGAAATTTATTTAGTACCACGCGCACCTTCCAATGAGAAGTGTTTGGTTCACCACCGTCCGGCCTAAAAGCCAACACCTCAGGAGGGGTCATCGCTTCGTTACCGTAACAAAAAGGACAAACGGCATTGGATTTAACCGATTCTTTTCTTTCTTGGGTAAAACTTTCCGGCCTTTTAGCACGCTCGGTAGCAATTACTGCCCAATAACCTGTAACAGGATCTTGGCGCAATTCAGGCATTTTAACACCCCTAATTTAGTTTGCTGATGACACCGATTGAAATCGGGACGACCTCCACGTCCTAAAATCAGTTCATAGTTTGTGGCCTATGGTTTATGGTTTTTTATTTGTTAACCATCAACCATAAACTATCCACTACAAACCGCTCTTTTGGTCGGGATGGGCGGATTTGAACCGCCGACCTCCACGTCCCGAACGTGGCGCTCTGCCAAGCTGAGCCACATCCCGAAAAATCAGTTTATGGTTTATAGGATATAGTTAATAGTAATATACTTAAATCATTATTTATCAACCATGTGCTGTAAAGGTTACACACTTAGCAGACACTTCCCCCTCCAGCCAATCGTTAAACGGCAACCATATCTTTTGATTCCTCTCTTGACTTTAATAACAACCTCTTGCTCTCCTCAAAGGTTTCAACCG
>DSBK01000009.1 GCA_011046085.1 Actinomycetota bacterium | reverse complement strand
TTTACGCTCAGGCATCAATAACGTTGGCGGATGGTAAAACCCAAAAAGGCAAATTTATCGTCTACGGTGTAACCATCCCTAAAAATTCAGAGAATCCCGAAGTGGCCATGGCTTTTGTAAAAATGCTTTTAAGCGAGAAGGGACAGAAAATTATGGATGATTCTGGACAACCTCCATATGACCCACCTCTTACGAAGGACGCGGATACGCTGCCTTTGGAATTAGAGGACCTTGTGGAGATCGAAGGTTAATCCAGATTTTAAGGACAGGAGGCATTGCCTCCTGTCCTTTTTATAACAATTTTGTTGTCACCTATTTATTATTTGCTATCATCTTCGTAGTATTTAAAAATGGTTTGGTTTTGGAATGGTGAATATGAGATTTAAAAGATTAAACGTTATGTATTTTATTTTTTCACTTATGGGCGGTTTGCTGGTTTTATTTACCCTTCTTCCCATCCTTCGTTCATTTTTAGCTCAAACTCCTTCTATCTTAATTGAGGAGGTAACCGACAAAGGGGTTCAAGAGGCCATATTTAACAGCGTTTTTCTTTCAGCTATTTCTGCAACCGTGGCTGCCATTTTTGGAATTCCCTTGGCCTATATCCTTGCCAGGAAGAATTTTTTCGGAAAATCGCTTGTTGAATCGATAATTGATTTGCCCCTAGCCATTCCTCACACGGTGGCTGGAATTTTGCTGCTGTTTATTTTTGGCAGATACGGAATGGTGGGCGCCCTCTTTGAAAGGTTCTTTAGTTTGAGGTTTGTTGGAACAAAACTGGGAATAATTGTCGCGATGCTCTTTGTCAGTCTTCCCTTTATGGTCAATTCCGCAAGAGAGGGTTTTGAATCGGTCGATGTAAGGTTGGAGCAGGTTGCAAGCACTTTGGGTGCGGCTCCCTTTGAAGTCTTTAAAAGGGTATCATTTCCGCTTGCCATAAGGGGATTACTTACTGGTTGGATTCTTACCTGGGCCCGCGCAATAAGCGAGTTTGGCGCCGTGATAATTTTGGCTTATCATCCAATGACAGCTCCAATAAAGGTGTACGATGTTTTCACTCAGTTTGATTTGAAACATTCTTCAGCGGTTGCTGTTTTGTTTTTGGCTATTTGCCTGGTCGGTTTCGTAATATTTAGGTTTCTTGCTTATGGCGGAATGGGAAAGAGGCGGCAATAAATGATAGAAATCAAAAACTTAGATATCGACCTGGGCGAATTCAGGTTACGGGACATAAATCTCTCCATTGAAGAGGGCGAGATTTTTGTGATTCTGGGACCGAGCGGTGCGGGCAAAACGGTGCTTCTTGAGACGGTTGCGGGATTTTATCCTCCAAAGGCGGGAAGCATAATTCTAAATAGGAATTTTGCAAACGATTTGCCGCCCGAAAAGAGAAATATCGGTTTTATTTTTCAAGATTATGCCTTGTTTCCGCATCTTAACGTGAAAGAAAATATCTTTTTTGGGACACGCTATAGACGAATTGACGGCATCGAGGAGAAATTTGGCAAAATCGTTTCCATTTTAGGCATCGAAAACATTCTGCATAGATACCCCAAGACTTTAAGCGGCGGTGAACAGCAACGGGTAAGTCTTGCCAGAGCCTTGATCATGGAACCCAATTTGCTTCTCTTTGATGAACCGTTAAGCTCTTTGGATGAGAGGATAAGGGAAGAACTGAGAGAAGAGCTCAGAATCATCTTAAAGAAAATGAATCAAACATCGCTCTTTGTTACGCACGATCAAACCGAAGCCCTGGTTGTTGCCGATAAAATTGGTGTTATGCACGACGGGAGAATAGCTCAAGTAGGTAAGCCCGACGAAATATTCAACACACCGATAAACGAACAGGTTGCTAGCTTTGTTGGGGTTGAGACCGTTTTGGAGGGCAAGGTAGCTTCAAATATAGATGGGCTTGCCGTGATCGATGTAAACGGTATTGAAATTGAAACGGTGGCTGATGTTCCCGTGGGTGAAAAGGTTCTTTTGGGCATAAGGCCTGAAAATGTCACATTGAGCTTCGCCAAAGATGAATCGAGCGCGCGAAATAATTTTGAGGCAAAAGTTACGAGGTTGACACCGCTCGGTGCGGTGGTTAAAGTTAGTCTTAAATGTGGGTTCCCCCTCGTTGCGCTGATAACCAAATTATCGGCGGAAAAACTTGAATTGGAAAAAGATAAAGAAATTTTAGCGAGTTTTAAAGCGACGGCGGTGCATGTTATCAAGCACGGCAGTTAATAGTGGGGAGTCGGTAGTTAAAAAAGGGTAATGGGTATAGGGGAAAGTTAGGATTAAGGATTAAGGATTAAGGATGGCCCTGGGCGTCGTTGCGAGCTCCGCAGTAATTTTGCAGAGTGCGGCAATCTCATAAGCAGCAGATGGCTGATAGTTGGAGAGCATAGGGTGAGAAAAGCGAGGGTAACAGGTAAGTCCATAGTTGATAGTCGGGAGTTAGGAATAAAAAACTAAAGAAAAATGGAGAATGAAAAAAATAAGAACTAGAATTTATAATTAAGGATTTTTATTTTTTATTTGCTGAGGGCTGGAGGCTGATAGTTGAAGATGATTAAACCGGACGAGGCGCTAAGAATAATTTTAGAAGAAGTAAAAATTCAACCTATTAAAGAAGTTAATCTTATGGATTCTTTAGGATATGTTCTTGCGGAAGATGTTTTTTCTGATATAAACATCCCTCCTTTTAACAATTCGGCTATGGATGGTTTTGCGGTTATTGCCTCCGATACCGTCGGAGCGTCAAATAATTTCCCTTGTAAGTTGAAAGTTCTGGGTGATTTGGCGGCTGGGAATGTATCGGACATCGAGATTGTTTCGGGCTCCACGCTAAAGATTATGACGGGCGCTCCAGTTCCCCAAGGAGCCGATTCAGTGATCAAAAAGGAAGATACCACTTTAAGCGGTGAAGAGGTTTCGATTTATTGCGAAGCAAAAAAGGGAGGCAACATTCGTCTGGCAGGTGAGGATATTGCGGAAGGTGAAAGGGTTTTTACGATAAGCACTCCTTTAAGACCTCAAGAAATTGGTTTGCTCGCCTCTTTGGGTAAAAGCAAAGTTAAAATATTTAAACCGCCAAGGGTGGCGATACTTAGCACCGGTGATGAATTGGTTGAGATCGATAAGCCTCTTTCGCCGGGAAAGATTAGAAATAGCAACACTTATTCTCTTACGGCTCAAGTTATTTTGAGCGGGGCAAAACCCATTCCATTGGAAATAGCCCGCGACAATATGGACTCTACAAGAAAATTAATCCAGAAGGGTCTTGAAGTCTCCGACATCTTGTTAACAACGGGCGGTGTCTCCATGGGGGATTATGATGTGGTCAAGGATGTTTTGGATGATCTTGATGCGGAGCTTAAGTTCTGGAAAGTGGCTCAAAAACCCGGTATGCCACTAGCTTTTTGGTGTTTTGGCGAAAAAATCATATTTGGTCTTCCGGGAAATCCGGTCTCAACAATGATTTGTTTTGATGAGTATGTGCGGCCCGCTATCTCAAAGATGATGGGTAGAAAACATATTTTTCGTCCGGAAGTAGATGCCGTATTTGAGCACGACTTAAAGAAGAAACCGGGCAGGACATTTTTTGTGAGAGTTAAAGTTAGAACAGAAAATGGGAAATATTATGTTTCCTTAACCGGGCCTCAGGGTTCGGGTATCTTGAAGTCGATGTCGTTGGCTAACGGGATAGCCATAATCCCCGCGGAAAAAACATTGGTTAAGACCGGGGATGAAGTTAATGTCCATTTAATTGATTTACCAGAAGATCATTAAAGGGGACCAAATGCCGGAATTATTTGATAATCATAATAGGCGGATAGATTATCTCAGAGTATCCATCACAGATAAATGCAACCTTCGTTGTGTGTATTGTATGCCGGAAGAAGGTCTGGAACATCTTAAAAAACATGAAGATATTCTCACCTACGAAGAGATTAAACTTTTTGTTTATCACGCCGTAAAACAGGGGATTTCAAAAGTTAGACTAACCGGTGGTGAACCTCTTATAAGGAAAGACATCTTAGATTTTCTTAAAAATTTATCGAACTTGCCCGAACTTTACGATATGTCACTCACTACAAACGGTGTTCTCTTGGCTGATTTTGCGGAAGATTTACAAAAGGTCGGTTTGAGACGCATAAATATAAGTATCGATTCTTTCGACCCCGAAAAATTTAAACGCATAACTAGAGTTGGAGATTTGAACAAAGTTTTAATTGGCCTCAGAAGGGCTTTTGAAGTTGGATTTGACCCGGTTAAATTAAATGCGGTGATTTTAAAAGGGATAAATGATGACCTGAAGGATTTTGAAGGTTTTGCAAAGCTTACTTTTGAATACCCCGTTCATGTCAGATTCATAGAATACATGCCTTTCAGCAAAGAAATGGGGCTTGAAATGTGTGTTCCCTGTTCTGAGATGTTGAAAAAATTGAATAAATTTGGCAGCCTCGAAGAA
Source organism: Actinomycetota bacterium (assembly GCA_011046085.1). Lineage (GTDB taxonomy): Bacteria > Actinomycetota > Aquicultoria > UBA3085 > Oleimmundimicrobiaceae > DSBK01. Next base: position 11,032 of record DSBK01000009.1, on the reverse strand, counting down.
GCTGATTCTCCTAGAGGCTCGGGGCCGGCTAGGTACATGAAGTTTAAAGGCGCCCTTGGAACAATCGGCTTCATCTCGCCGATGAGCAATCATTTCTGTCCCGAATGCAATAGGTTGCGGCTTACCGCGGATGGCAAGTTAAAAACATGCCTCTTTTCTAATGATGAGATAGATGTAATTGGTCCCATGAGAGATAATCATCCAAAAGAAGCGGTTGAAGAGGTTCTAAAAGAGGCATTGAAAATGAAACCAAAAGATCACTCAACGGCAAAAAGGAATCATTTCGTGAGGACGATGTCCCAAATTGGAGGATGAGATGGGAAACGAACACAAACTTACTCATGTTAATAAGCAGGGAAGAGCAAAAATGGTTGATGTTAACGAGAAGAAAGTGACGGCGAGGGTGGCGGTTGCCAGTGGGCGAATTGTGATGGATAAAAGTACGCTTGAGCTCGTTAAGTCCGGTGGCATGAAAAAGGGAGATGTTCTTGCTGTTGCCCAAGTTGCTGGGGTTATGGGGGCCAAAAAAACCTGGGACATTATACCCATGTGTCATCCCATTAAAATTACCGGCGTTGATATTGATTTTGAAATTGATGAAAAAAATTCGTCCATTGAGATTTTAGCAACCACAAAAACTATGGACAGAACAGGGATAGAGATGGAGGCGTTAACTGCGGTAGCCGTTGCCGCTTTGACAATTTATGATATGTGTAAAGCTATTGATAAGAGGATGGAGATTAAGGATATAAAACTCATGAAGAAAAGTGGGGGCAGAAGCGGAACCTTTGTGAGGGATGAGAAAGAGTAAAATTCAGCTCCCAGTCGTCAGCTGCCAGCTTTTAGCAAGACTAAAATGAGCAGAGAGTATGGAACGAAGAAAATAAAAGAGTAAGTGGTAATTGGTAGAGATTAAATAGAAATTAAGTGGAAATTTCGAACAAGTAACAGTTAATCTCTACAAATCTTAATAAATTACAATAAATTACTATTAGTTACCATTAATTTCAATAAATTATCATATCAATACTCAGTAGAAATTAAGCAGGGAGCATGGGGTTGAAAAAACAAACAAACCACCAAACGATAAATTACCGGCTCCCTACTCCCGACTATTTTGGAGGTGTGGTATGAAAGTTGCGGTTTTAACTATCAGCGACAAAGGTTCAAGAGGAGAGCGCGAAGACGAAAGCGGGAAAATTTTAAAAGAGATGATAGAAAAAAACGATGCCGAAGTTGTCTTTTACGAAATAATTCCCGATGAAAAAAGACTTATAGCTAAAGAACTCAGATGTTTGGTCGACAATGAAGAAATTGACCTGATTCTTACAACAGGCGGCACCGGGCTTGCGCCGAGGGATGTTACACCGGAGGCGACGTTATCCGTGATAGATAAAGAAGTGCCCGGTCTCGCGGAAGCGATGCGAGCTGAAAGCCTCAAAAAGACGCCGAATGCCATGCTTTCACGGGCTGTAAGCGGCATTAAGGGCAAGACGCTTATAATAAATCTTCCCGGAAGTCCTAAAGCGGTAAAAGAATGTTTTGAAGTGGTTTTCCCCGCCATCCCTCATGGAATTGAGATTTTAAAAGGCGAAGGTGGAGAGTGTGCCTCTAAGTAAAAAAAAGGGACTTCTCCTCATTGGATTCATTCTTATCGCGATTTTAATAATTTCCGTCCTCTCTCCAACCGAGAGTACATTGGGTAATTGGATTAAGGTTCTTTATTTTCATGCAGGTCTTGCAATCGTGGGTATAATGATATTTATTTTATCCGGCATATTTGGCTTATTTCACCTCGTATCTAAAAAAGATACTTTTGGCAAATGGTCTAAATCTTCGCAAAAAATTGCGCTCTCGGTCTGGATTTTAAATGGATTCATATCCACGTTTGTTACCAAGATGATTTGGGGTAAATGGTTATTTTTAGCGGAGCCTCGTTTTAAAATCACCATATTTATTCTGCTGATAGCCCCTGTTTTTTATCTTTTATCTCTTTGGGCCCGAGATAAAAAGGTGACGTCAGTTTTGAATATGATTCTTGCGAGTGTTGTTACATGGTTATATGCGACTGCAAGCTCAGCCGTTTTTCATCCAACCGATCCCGCACGCAATTCACCCAATATGCTTATCCGTCTAAGTTTTTTTGCAACTGTTGGACTTTTGTTTATAGCTTCTATGATTTTAATTTGGATAATTAAGGAACCTGATTAATTTTCCAACGGAGCGTAGCGACTCGTTTGTCTTAAATTATAATTTTTTGTATAATAACTAATTAGCTTTTTAGGGAGGGAAGGAGATCTATATGAAGGCAAGACGCAGGCGGGTCGTTATCACAAGCGCCATAATAATAGTTTTCTTTGGGATTCTTGTCTATACCACCGTGGGCAGTTCTTTTCTTTATTACAGAACCCCAAGCGAGATTATTGCCGATGAGTCTTTGCACGGGAAGTCCGTAAAAGTTTCCGGTAAAGTTGTTGATGGAACCATCGAAAGCAGTGAAGGAACCCACAGGTTTAAAATTACAGACGGCAAGGAGTCGGTTTTGGTAGTTTATGCGGATGTCTTGCCAAGTGCTTTTAAAGCGGACGCGGATGTAATCGTTGAAGGTGTCTACGAGTCGGGTTCCGGTGCGATAAAGGCCGAAAGCTTATTGGCCAAGTGTCCATCCAAATATACGTCACAAGAATAGGGGGATAGCATGGCAAAGTTGGGGGAGCTAACAATTTGGCTTTCGCTGGCAGTGGCAATTACGGCTACCGCTCTTTTTTTATATGGATTGAAAACCAAAAACAGCAAACTAGTTAAAGCTGGTCATGCTGGTGTGTGGGCTTTGTTTGTGTTGTCGGGCATCGCTTCACTCATTCTTTTACGCGCCTTTCTTATAAATGATTTCTCCGTTTTGTATGTTTTTGGCTATTCAAGCAAAGATTTACCTCTTCTTTATAAGGTAACCGCTTTCTGGGGTGGCCAAGAAGGCTCGCTCCTTTTCTGGCAACTACTGCTTTCGCTATTTACGTTCATGTTTTTCTTGACGGGTAGAAAAGGTAAATTGGCTCAATATGCTCTAACCATACTTATTGCCGCTCAAGCTTTTTTTCTACTTCTTTTGGCATTACCGGCAAATCCTTTTAAAACCGCTCCGATGGTTTTATCGGACGGAATGGGGCTAAACCCCCTACTTTTACATCTGCAGATGGTTTTCCATCCCCCCACTTTATTTATTGGTTATGCGGCCTTTACGATTCCTTTTGCTTTGAGTATCGCGGCTCTTATAACAAATCAACCCGAAGGTCCTTGGGTATCAAGATGCAAAAGGTGGACGTTGTTTGCCTGGTTGTTTTTGGGAATTGGTATCTTTTTAGGTTCTCTTTGGGCTTATGATGAGCTTGCCTTCGGGGGATTCTGGGCTTGGGATCCGGTTGAAAACGCATCACTTCTTCCCTGGCTTACAGGGACGGCGCTCCTTCATTCTTTGGCTGTTTATGAAAAGAGAAGAATGTTTAAGATATGGACTTTAATTCTTGCTATGACAACTTTTTTGATGTGTATTCTAGGCACATTTATAACCAGAAGCGGGATAATAGAGTCGGTTCATGCTTTCGGGGAGTCTTCAATCGCGGCTTATTTCTTTTGGTTCATGATGTTGTTTACTCTCGGATTTATCTTCTTGGTTATATACCGCCGAAAAGATTTTAAAGGAGAAGAAATTCATTCTTTAATATCCAAAGACTACGGATTTTACTTAAACAATCTGACCTTATTGTTTTTTACTGCCATAGTTACTATCGGAACATTCTATCCTGTAATTACTGAGCTTCTTATCAACAATCAAATATCACTGGGGCCGTCTTTTTATAATAAAATTGTACCGCCGTTGGGATACATTTATCTGTTTTTTATCGGCACATGTCCTCTTTTGGGATGGAAAACAACCAACACAGTAAGACTCATTAAAAAAATCATTCTCCCATTGGTTATAAGTTTGGTGGGGGCATTGTCTATCTTCTTCTACTGGGAGAAGAATCTTTGGGGAAGCACTGGTTTCTTCATCTGTATCTTTGCCGGGTTTACGACATTGGAGGTTATTTACAGGGAGATTTCGGCGGGGATGAAATACGGCGGAAATCTATGGCATAAGATTAAGGCAAACAGGATAAGATACGGCGGATTGATTGGCCATATTGGGATAGTTGTGATTTTTGTGGGGCTGATAGGCTCCTCTTTCTATTCTGTTCAAAAGGAAGCCACTTTGAACAAGGGTGAGAGTTTAAAGATTAAGGATGTGGTCGTTGAAAACGAGGGTTTATTTGAAAAAGAAGAGGGTGTATCGGCGGATGCGGTTGGGGTAAATCTGGCTTTAAAAATCGATGGAAAAGATAAAGGGACACTTTCACCCAAACTTGTTTATCATTACAAACAAGAACAGTGGACATCTAAAGTGAGCATAAAGAGCGGTGTCTTAAGGGACATATTTGTTGTTTTAGCGGAACTTCCAGGTCAAGGGGAGTCTGCCCGCATCCAAGTTAAACTCAACCCGTTTATTTCTTGGCTTTGGACCGGTGCCATTGTTCTCTTTGTGGGAACCATGCTTTCTTTTTGGCCCGAAAAATCCAGGGCAAAATTGAGTGAGGTTAATTAAATTGCATGATACAGTTCCACTTTTTTGTATCGACAATCTCAACAAAAGCTTTGGAAGACGAAAAGTATTAAGCGAACTCAATTTAAAAATTTATAAAGGCGATTTTTTAACGATATTCGGACCGAACGGAGCGGGGAAAACCACTTTTTTAAGGATACTTTCCACGCTGTCGGGTTTTTCGTCTGGTTCAATTGTTATTGATGGTGTTGACATAAAAGAGGATTCCTCTGAATTAAGACAAAAAATCGGCCTAATCTCTCACAATCTTTTGCTTTATAAGGATTTGAATGCGTACGAAAATTTGCGTTTTTACGCCAAGATGTATGATATTTCTTTGCGGGAAGAAAAAATTTCCGAACTTTTGCAGAGAGTGGAGCTCGATCATCGAAAATTTGATGTCGTTGGGTCCTTCTCCAGAGGTATGCAGCAGCGGCTTTCAATTGCTAGAGCCCTATTACATAATCCCGAGATAATCTTTTTGGACGAGCCCTTTAGCGGGCTGGATGTTCATGCCAGCAAAATTCTTGATGATATATTGGAGAAATTAAAGAGAGAAGGTCACACTTTGATTATGACTACTCACAATTTAGAAAGGGGTCTTGTTCACGCAAACAGTGTGGCGATAATTAACGGTGGCAAGATAGTTTATTCAAAACGGTGTGATTTGCCGGACTTAAACGGTTTTAAGCGAATATATTATGAGCACATAGGAGATTAGGTATGAATTATATGCGGCACATAATGGCGCTCGTTCAAAAAGATATCGTTGCCGAACTCAGAACCAAAGAGATGCTCAACTCGATGGTTCTCTTTGTGTTGCTTACCATGGTTGTGTTCAATTTCGCGTTTGGAAGCGGCTCGGCAATGGAAGCGGTCTCATCGGGTCTTCTTTGGGTTGCTTTCATGTTTGCAGCGATTCTAGGCTTAAATAGGGTCTTTGTTCATGAAAAAGATGAAGGTTGTCTTGATGGACTCATGCTTTGCCCCATGGATCGCTCAGCAATTTATTTCAGCAAAGCGATATCAAACTTTGTATTTCTTACTCTAGTTGAGCTAATCGCCTTTCCGGTTTTTACGATATTTTTTGTGCAAAAAAGCTTTCTTTCTCATCTTTGGTTTCTAATTATAATATTGCTTCTTAGCAACGTGGGAATATCGGCCGTTGGAACACTTCTTTCTGCAGTTTCAATAAATACTAAGGCAAGGGACCTTATGCTCCCCATACTCTTTCTTCCCGTAATCGTTCCCATATTGGTGGCGGCGGTGAAATCAACCGAGCTTGTTTTAACTGCTTCTGCTATCGACGTTCAAAAGTTTGAGACGGACATGATTGTTTGGCTGAGAACGCTCGCTATTTATGATATTATTTTTGTATTGGTTGGTTTTCTGACCTTTGAATATGTCGTAGAGGAGTGATTGGGTTGAGGGAAGGGTTTGTAAAAAGGATTCTGGGAATAGCCTCATTTGTGGGAATTTTTGCATCCCTTTACATGGCTTTCTTCTATGCTCCGCTCGATAAAAACCTTGGAGTGGTTCAAAAAATATTTTACATACATTTTCCGGTTGCAATAGTTCCCTACATTGCTTTTTTTGTGGTGTTTGTAACAAGCATCCTCTACCTAAAGACAAGAGATGGAAAATGGAGCAAGATTGCGTACGCATCGGTCGAGGTGGGGTTGGTTATCGATACGGCCCTTTTGGTTACCGGCACCATATTTGACAAACCCACGTGGGGGGTTTGGTGGGTTTGGGAGCCGCGGCTTACAACTTCGCTCATAATGTGGTTGCTCTACGCGGGGTATCTAATGCTTCACTTTTCGGTTGATGAAATTGAAAAAAGGTCGCGTCTTACGGCGGTTTACGGAATAGTTGCCTTTATAAGCGTTCCAATCTCGTTTATGTCAATTAGGTGGTGGAGAACTGCTCACCCGTTGCTGATTACGCCCAAAGGAATAGCGCTCGATACGCCGATGTGGGTAACTACCTTAGTTTTTTTGGTTTCTATGACTTTTTTATATGCTTACCTTTTAAGGCAAAGGGTAAATGTAATTAACTTGCAGGAAGAAATTCAGGATTTAAAAGACGAGGTGGAGGGTTGATATGTCTTATTTTGTTGCGGCTTATTTTGCTGCCTGGTTAATTTTGTTTCTTTATGTCTTTTATATTGAAAGAAAACTTTCGGTCTTAGGAAAAGACTTAAAGCACCTTAAAGACATTGTTAAAAGGAAGAAATCTTAGTGGAAAATATAAGCATCCTTCTTTTTTGGCTGGCAGTTATTGCATATGCGGTGGGTTTTGGTTTTTATGCTAGTCATTTCATTTCAAGGAAACAAATTACTGGAACTTTGGCCACCATAGCGACCTTTTGTGGGGGGCTGATCCAAGCTGGTTCCTTATTCTTAAGGTTCTTGGCTTCAAAAGAGTTTCTGGGGGCGAGCGCCTATGAGTCGCTTGTTATAGTTGCCTGGCTTGTCATCGTCGGTTATCTGGCTATTGAATATTTCTCGAAAATTAAGACTCTGGGGATGTTTGTAACACCTTTTGCCTGCATCTTTTCAATAAAGGCTTGGAGTTATTATCATCCGCCCGGTCCCAGAATAGAGATATTGCAAGGTTCTTTTATAGACGCTCATTTTATGTCGATGTTTGTGGCCTCTGCTGCTTTTACGATAGCTGCGGGAGCCGCGTTTCTCTATCTTTTGCAGGAATGGCACTTTAAAAGTAAAAAATCAAACCCCATTTTAGGAAGGCTCCCGTCTCTTCACGTCCTGGACGATATCGAACACAAATCCGTTGTTGTGGGGGTTTTATTTCTAACAACGACCTTAATTACGGGTGCTATAAGGGCATATCAGGTTTGGGGGACTTTCTTCGATGCCATCGTAATATCCACCTTTTTATCTTGGGTCATCTATGCTTTTTATCTCATGGCAAGAATTACAGCTGGCTGGGTGGGAAGAAGGTCGGCAATTTTAGCTTTGGTCGGCTTTTTATTCATTATGAGCATTAGATTTGTAATAGTTCCATACATGAGTTTCTTGCATGGTTTTAAAGGGTAAAAAGAGAAAAGCACTTTCTGAGAAGTCGAAGTCAGCGCCATATTAGGCGTAGGGAAGTTTTTTAATTTGTGGAGAGAAAGTATGGAATATTATCCAGTTTATTTAAATTTAAAAGGCAAAAAATGTGTTGTGATAGGTGGCGGGAATGTTGCGGAAAGAAAGGTTTTGGCTCTTATTGGCTGTGGAGCCAAAATTACGGTGATAAGCCCCGAGTTAGGCGAGGACCTCAATATGTTGAAAATAAAAGGCGATATTGAACACATAGGACGTGAGTATAGAAAAGGTGATTTAGAAGGAGCTTTTGTTGTCGTAGGGGCAACCGATGAACCGTCGGTAAATAAATTAGTTTACGAGGAAGCAAATGTTTTGAATCTTTTGCTAAATATCGTTGATGTTCCCGAACTATGCAATTTTATCGTGCCCTCTATCGTAAAAAGGGGCGATTTGAAATTGAGCATCTCGACCTCTGGAAAAGCCCCTGCCTTGGCCAAGAAAATTCGTCTCGAGCTCGAAAAGATATTTGGGCCGGAGTATGAGTTCTATGTAAATTTACTGGGAGAAACAAGAGAAAGAATTAAGCAAAAATACAAATCTTCCGATGAGAGAAACGATGCCTGGCGTCGTATTTTGGAGTCAGATATTCTCGATTTAATTCGAGAAGGTAAAGACGGACTTATTGAGGAGCGAATAAAAGAGTGCATATAACGGTCGTTGGCTTAAGTCATAAAACGGCCCCCGTTGAGATAAGAGAAAAATTAACATTTTCGGTTCAAGAACAAGGGAAAATTCTTCGACAACTTATTTCTTGCAAAAACGTGGCCGAAGGGGTAATTCTTTCAACGTGTAACCGCACTGAGGTTTATGCCGTTGTCTCGGATTTCAACAGGGGAAAAGATGAAATTATGAGTTTTTTAAGCGATATTTGCGCGTTAGATAAAAGCGAATTGTTGAATTATCTTTACTTTAAAGATCAAGAGAGTGCCATTCATCATCTTTTTGAAGTTTCCTCAAGTCTCGACTCGATGGTTGTAGGTGAAGCTCAAATTCTAGGCCAAGTAAAAGAAGCATATCAAAGCTCGTTTGAAAATCAGGCAACGAGCGTTGTTTTAAATAGATTATTTCGAGAGGCCATATCGGTTGGGAAAAGAGTTAGGACGGAAACGGGCATTGGAGAAAATGCCGTATCTATAAGCTATGCTGCTGTTCAACTTGCCAAAAAGGTTTTTGAGGATTTAAAGGGCCACACCGCTTTGGTAATAGGGGCGGGTGAGATGAGTGAACTTACCGCTCAACATCTCTTGGCAAATGGGGTAAGCGCGGTTTTGGTTGCAAATAGAACCCACGAGAGAGCGGTTGAGCTGGCCAAGAGATTCAAAGGAAAAGCGATAAAGTTTGATGATTGCCAAGATTTTTTGAAGGACGCTGATATAGTAATAAGTTCAACGGGGGCTCCCCACTATGTTATTCATAGCGATATCGTTTTAAAAGCGATGCGCAAGCGGAGGAATAAACCGATCTTCTTTATCGACATAGCCGTTCCGCGGGATGTTGAGCCAGAAGTTGGAGATATTTATAACGTCTTTCTTTATGATATAGATGATTTACAATTGGTGGTCGATGCCAATCTGGCGGAGCGCGAGAAAGAAGCAAGCAAAGCGGGAAATATTATCAACAAAGAGGTAGATAAGTTTCTGTCATGGATAAGTTCATTAGAAGTGGTCCCGACGATTTCTGACTTAAGGCGCGAGGCGGAAGAGATACGAATCGTGGAGACAGAGAAGGTTCTTGCAAAAATGAGTCATCTTTCTCCAAGTGATAGAGATCTCATAAATGTTTTGACAAATGGAATCGTAAATAAGGTATTACATAAACCAACGGTTGGCTTAAAAGAAAGCGCCGACAAGAAAGATGGTTATATATATATCGAAACCTTGAGGTGTTTGTTCGGATTAGATAAAGAAAGAAATGAGGAGTAGTTGTGAGCAGAAAAAAGATTGTAATCGGCACGCGTGGAAGCAAGCTTGCATTGTGGCAGACAAATTTCGTTGCTAAGAAGCTTAAACAATTTACCGATGCTGAAATTTTAATAAAAAAAATAAAGACGCAGGGCGATAAAATTCTAGATTCTCCGCTTGCCAAGATTGGGGACAAGGGGCTTTTTGTAAAAGAAATTGAATTGGCCTTGAACGAAAAAAAGGTTGATTTAGCGGTTCATAGCATGAAAGATGTACCCACCGAACTACCTGATGGTTTGATAATAGCTTCGATTGTGGAGCGAGAAGATCCTAGGGATGTTCTTATATCCAAAGAAAAAAAGAGCCTCTCCGATTTACCAAAGGGAGCCAGGGTTGGGACGAGCAGCTTAAGACGTAAGGCTCAGCTGTTGAGTTTCCGCTCGAATCTTACCATTGTTGATGTTCGTGGAAATCTTGATACGCGATTAGAAAAGATGGATTCGGGCGATTTTGAAGCTATAATATTGGCTGCGGCCGGAATAGACAGAATGGGTTGGTCGGATAGAATTTCTGAAAGAATATCAACTGATGTGATTCTTTCCGCCGTTGGCCAGGGGGCAATTGGGATTGAGATAAGAGAAGACGATGATATAATTAGAAAGTTGGTTGGAAAGTTAAACCATCTTCCCACCTACAGGGCTGTTGTTGCCGAGCGCGCTTTGCTTAGAAGACTGGAAGGCGGATGCCAAATTCCAGTTGGATCACTTGGAGTTGTTAAGGACGATTCGCTTGAGCTTATCGGGATGGTGGCCAGTTTGGACGGGAAGAGGTTGATAAGGGATTCTATTTCTGGCAAATCATCTGAAGCCGAAGATATGGGAGTTGAGTTGGCTGAGCGTTTGATCGAAAACGGAGCAGATGAAATATTGGAAGAGATAAGGGAAAGCGGGTAGTTTTTAGCAGATGGCAGATGTCTGCCCGCCTTTGGCGGGGCTGATAACTGATAGCAGATGGCTGATAGAAAGTTGAGAGGGTAAACCAAAAAACCAACAAGCTAACCAGTTTTGGACTGATGGTTTATAGATTGATCTATCGGCTATCGAGGCCGCCAGATACTGGTCTGACGATAAGACCGGACTATTTAGTTGACGGTTGAATTAGGGGTATGAATATGAAGAAAAAAACAGGTAAAGTATATTTAATTGGCGCCGGTCCAGGGGATCCGAAATTAATAACCGTAAAGGGATTGGATTGTATAAAAGAGGCGGATGTTATCATTTATGATTATTTGGCGAGTCCACAATTGCTTAAGTATGCCAATCCTGAAGTGGAGATGATTTATGTGGGCAAAAGCGGCAACAAGCACACCATGGAGCAGG
>DSBK01000092.1 GCA_011046085.1 Actinomycetota bacterium | reverse complement strand
CCTTCAGTTGATAGTCTGTTGGTCGATAGTCGGGAGTGAGAAGCTGGTAGTCAACAGTTATTAGTTTCTTAATTCTTTAATTCCTGTTACCCGTTCCCCATTACCCTTTGTTATTGTTGTTTTGCAACTAATTGTAAAATGCAAATTGCAAATTTTAAAACTTTAAAACCTCTAATTTCCGAGTTCCGAATCACACAAGTTCCGGATTTTTAACCCTTGCTCCCTAATTCTTATTTAGCTATCAACGTCCTTCGCTACCGACTCCCGACTGTCGACTACGGACTCTCTACCCTTTACCCTTATTCTTACTATTCGCCATCAGCCATTCTTATCCATCCCTATCCTTTTGGGGTGCGTATAAACATACATCTTGCCAGCTCTAACATAACCTATCACGGAAACTCCAAATTTTTCTCCAATTTCAATTGAAACATCCGTTGGAGTAGAATGAGAAACTACAACAGGTATGCTCACCTTCGCTGATTTGTAAAGCATCTCCGAGGAAATACGACCAGTCGTAAAAATCATCTTATCTTCGGTGGGAATATCGCCTATCAATATATCTCCTAAAACTTTATCAATGGTATTATGACGACCGATATCCTCCTGGATTGAAAGAATATCGTTTTCGCTACAAAGTGCCGAGCAATGAACTCCTCCTGTTGAGCGATGAATCTCCGTGGACCTCAAAAACTTCACCATAAGACCAATGATCCTTTTCGCGGAAAAAACCTTGGAGAAACTAATTGGTTTCAGGCCTTCTCCTTTAAAAGGGGCTGAAAAAGTTACTCCTTTACCAAATCCTGATGTAAATATTTTATTTCTCGGTTTTCGCAAAACCGAGTCAACTTTTATTTTAACTACACCATTCTTTTCGTCAGATGATATCGCTTTTATGCCTTTTATATCATCAATAAAACCTTCAGCGTAAAGAAATCCTAGGGATAACCCCCTAAGGTTTTTTGGGGTTGCCATGAGCGTAACAAGCTTCTCGTCATTTAAAATGATGGTAATGGGTTTCTCTTCTGGGACCACCATAGTCACTTCTGAAACATTTCCGTCATATTTAATTACATTAAAGTTGGTTGTCATTTATCCTCCTTAAATCCAACATAAATTTCTTTTGCTCGCTCAAAATCCTCAAAAGTATTTATGTTGAAAAAAGAGAGGGCGTTTGGATCAAGCTCGGTAACCCTATCTTTTTTTATCTTCTTAATCTTAACATCTTTGAAAAAAGAAATTATTTTAAAATCTTGATTCCTTAATCTATCTTCAATGTAGCTTATGCAGTCCTTAGAATATATGGCCTGAAGTGGTTCCAGACCAAATTGTGATTCAGGAATAACCACATCAAATCCCTTCGCCTCAGCAATTAAATACCTGGCGAGGTTAAGGTTGAGGAATGGGGTGTCACAAGAAACGATAAAATTATGGAAACAGTTCGAGGCCTTAAGACCAGCTAGTATTCCACCTAACGGTCCCTGATGAGGAATCTCATCTTGAGCAACCCTTGCCCCGCTCATTTGATGAGATTTTAGAGTATTTGAAACTAAAATAACTTCTTCGCACAACGAAGAGAGCTTACCAACCAAATCCTCCAAAATCGTCTTTGTCCCAAGTTTCAAAAGACACTTATCCTTACCTAGCCTGGAGCTTCTTCCACCAGTAAGAATAATTCCAGCTATCTTTTCCATTTGTCGTTTAATTCATTTCAATAGGGGGTTGTGCTATGGGAGAATAACCTTTCTTCTTTGCAACCGCGTCAAGATGAATGGTTGCAACATCTTCCACCCTTAAGATAACATCGCGTCCCAATTCTTTCTCATTTGACAACTTTGCATATTTTTTGCACTTATCGCAGAGCTCAACTTGATGACCCTTATCATCTTCTGGATAGAAAACTGAGAGCAGTTTACTGTCGACATTATTACAGAAAGCACAGCGGATGCGCTGTGTCCACCATTCAGTTTTACAAACAGAACAGCTTAAAAGCTTCAACCCATCTTCCTTCCTCAATCTCATGATGTAAGAGCGGTTGCCACATACCGGACAAAACTCTTTTCCCCAGTAGTGATGATTAATCTTCGGCCTTAAACCTTTAGAATATGCTTCATAAAATGGACTAAGAGTATGTGTAATCATGAACAAAAGAACATCTTTATTGATATCTTTCTCTTTACTTAAACTCTCAAAAAAGGAGTTGTCCCCCTCCTCAAATTTTTCGATAAGTAAACCGATATTCTTACTCTTCAACTCATCAGCTTCTAAAATTTTATCTAAGGCCACGGGTTTTTGAAGACTTTTTTCTTTAACTATCTCAGCTAACCTAATAAACAATTCTCTAAATAATTCAGGGGAAATTTCCCCTTTTTTGGTTAATAAGAGAGGTTTCCCTTCTTTTAGAGTCTCAGTTACCTTATCCTCCGAAAAATCAAATTTAGAGACATCGACCTTGTCAGCATATTCAATCTGCAATTCAAAAATCGATCCGAATAAATCAAGAATTCCCTCCAACGTCGGAAACTTCTTTTTGTAAAATTTGATTTCTCCCTCGATATCTTTCTTTGAGGGTATTTTTTGCTCTAGCTTAAGAATCGCAAACACTCCTTTCACCGTTCAAAATTAAGACATTTATGCTACTTAACTTTGCGATTATATCCCAAATTTTGGAGATTAGCAAATAAAACAGCCCCGCAGAATCACTGCGGGGCTGTTTTAAGTGTCCTACAACTTGTTCTCTTAGTGAACCTGTCCCCCATAAAGAATAACCCATTTATAGAGAAACACGCCCAGAATGGCAAGTATCGAGGAGATTGTCGCCATGTTCTTTGCGGCAAAGTCAATAACTATTGGAGCGACTATGCCAATAAGAACCACTCCAAGCCAGAAAGCAAGAGCATAGCTTCCAGAAATTAAAACGGAAGCATGGTCGCCCGAGGCAAAGAGAAAAACAACGATAACAATCGCCGCAACAATTAAAGCCATCATAAGAGCTTTAGATAACACGGTTTCAGCCAACTCGTCCTTTTTAGAAGAAAGCGCAAGAACAAGCCTTATTGCCGCAATTCCACTTACGATGGAAACAGCGACCCAAGTAGCCGGAAGAAATATGCTTGCGCTCCAAAGAGGAACAGCTTTATCGGCCAAAACTACTCCGGAATAACCCATGGTGCCTACGCCAAAGATGATTCCAATTACCGATAGAGCCTTCCTTAGCCCCTCTTGACCCTTCAAGAAGGGGAGTATCCCTTTATCTTCAGCTAAGAAGATGGCAGGAACTAGCACCCCAGCCGTCATAGTAAAGAGAGTAAGGATCCAGACTCCTTGATTCATGGAAGACAGTGGCTTAAAGATCATGAAGTGCCAGAAGTAGAACATTCGAGACGGCGGGAGATCGAGAAGCAAGAAAACGAGAGTCAGTATGACTGAAGGGAGCACAAGATAAGAACCTATCTTTGCCACTCTTCTTAACTTACCCTTGCTAAAAAAGTCAGCCAAAGCTCCCGTGAAAAAGCAAGCTCCAGCCAAACCGCCCAGAAACATTTCTGCTACTAACAACCAGTGCCAATAATGAGTTCCTTCATGCATCCTTACTCACCCCCCTTTCCTTCGGCTTCCGCGGCTTTAAATACCATCCAAAATGGAACGATGGTAAGTATGCCCGCGGTGATGAGACCTGTTAACCATTTGGTCACCATATCGGCCGTCGAGACTTTGGGATCTGCAGGCAGACCATAAACCTCTGGGTCGTCGAGCAGAACGTATATTACGCCAGTTCCACCGACACCTTTTGGATCATAGACCTGAGCCTTCGTCTCGCCGCGTTCCTTTAGAAGTGCCACCCGAGCGTTAGCAATAGAGAGCATTTCCCCTTTGTCTCCGAATTGAAGAGCATCGGGTGGACATGTTGTAACACATGCCGGCTCAAGACCATTTTTAACGCGGTCTACACAACCACGGCATTTGTACATAGTACTTGCAACCCTTTTCCCAGGTACCTTGTTCCCATGGTCCATCCACTCTTCTTCGGCCTCGGAGATCTCATCTCGAAAGCGGGGAACACCTTCCCAGAATGGGCAGGCATAGTGACAGTTTTTGCAACCTAAGCACTTGTCATTATCGATTAGGACAAAGCCCGTTTCCGAGTCTTTCGTGATAGCTCCAGCAGCACAGACATTAGCACAACTGGGATCGCCACAGTGCATACACCTATGGCTTATGAAATGCCACCTGAAGCGGTCCGGGTCATCCTTTTCGATGAAATCGATTAGGTTCCAAGTCGTTCCATCAAGAGTCAAGGCATTGTAGTAAGTGCCAAGCTCTTTAACTTCGGCTGCCGCCAACACATTCCACTGCTTACAGGCAACGTAACAGGCGCGACATGCAGTACACTTAGATGCGTCGTAAAGTATCGCTTTTGCCATCTTACTTCACCTTCCTTATATCCACGAGGAACGCCTTATATTCAGGAATCATGGTGTTGGCGTCACCCACGTGTGGGGTGAGTTGGTTAGCAGAATAGTTAAGTGTTGGACATGCACCGCCCGTACAGAATCCGGCATAACCATAACACCACGGAAGACCAGCAAAGTGAACCGTCTTGCCATTGATGTTATACGGTTTTACACGTCCGGTAACTATAGCTACCGCCTGCAGAGAACCTCGAGCATTAAATACCTCGACGGTTTCTCCTGGCTCAATGTTCTTCTCGCCGGCAAGTTCCTTGCTGATTTCGACGAACATCTCGGGCATCAAATCGACAAGCCACGGCTGGTTCCTGGTCATAATACCGGTCTGCCAGTGCTCGGTAACTCTGTAGGTGGAGCCGATAATCGGATACTCGTCGGCGGTTCCAATCTTGGTATCCGGATTAACCTCGTGCCACAAAACGGTGGCCGGGTTGATTTGCTGACCAGACATGATGTTTTCAACTGGGCTTTCAACCGGCTCGTAGTGTTCAGGAAGCGGTCCCTCACTACACGGAGCATAGAGTTTGAAGACTCCCTCGTTTAACATTATAGCCGGCAAGTCTCCACCAACAGCACTCGGCGCCTTGGTCGCGGCAAAATCAGGAACATCATTCCCCGTCCACATACCGGGTTTGCCTGTTTGTGCATCAACCTTATTCGGATCCCACCAGATCTCGGGAATATCCGGATTCCACGGTTTGCCTTCAAGGTCACAGGAAGCGCGGTTGTAAACGATTCTTCTGTTGACCGGCCAGGCAAAAGTCCACTCGAGATTGTTTCCGATGCCTTCAGCTTCTGGAATCCTTCTCTGCATGAGATTTTCACCATCTTCGGTGAATGTCCCAGAGAAGAGCCAGTTACCGCAGGCCGTGGTCCCATCCTTCTCAAGCTTGGTGAAGTTTTTGACCAGCTTGTTTCTGTCGGGCCAGGTGTAACCGTTACAGGCCTTGGCAACCTCAACAACATCGGGGTCACCGTTTGGTCCAGAGTAATCCCAATAGATGTTGTTTATGATTTCGGCACCTTTACCGCCTTCTTCCGCGTAAAGACGCTTGACCTCTTTCATGATTAGGTCAGTTATTTCAAGGTCTGTTTTGCAATCGCCAAGGGGTTCACAGCCCTTCCAGCGCCATTGAATCCAGCGACCGGAGTTGCTGATTGAACCGTCCTTTTCGCAAGAGTCAGCTGCCGGAAGTCTCCAAACCTCGGTTTGAACGGCCTCGGGATCGCATCCCGGACGCTTCCAGAAACTGTTAGTCTCAGTCTCCCAGAGGTTGAGATCGACTAGCCATTCGAGATTTTCCATAGCAGCGGTCTCGATATTTGAATTCGGACCACCTACTGCAGGATTCTGACCCAAACAAAGCATGCCCTTGATTTCCCCGGCATACATTGCTTCGAATAGAGCTATGTGGGAGTAACCCCCACCCTGGAATCCTCCACCAATCTTACCCATCCAGTCAAAGCGGTAACCGTTATCGGCGGTTGCCGCATCTCCAAACCATTCTTTGAGAAGAGATACGAGATACTTCTCGCCGTTTCTCCACCAGGAAATTGAACCGGGGAGAACGTCCTTTGTTGCCTTGTCAACTGTGTACTTATCGGCGTAGCCCCTGAAGGTATCTCCCGCCTTCGGAACCGCCAAATAAGCCGGAATGATGTGGAAGAGCAAAGCGTGGTCGGTTGAACCCTGAACGTTGGGCTCGCCCCTCAGAGCGTTAACTCCACCGCCCGGCCTTCCTATGTTGCCCAGAAGCAACTGGAGCATAGCGAAGGCACGGATGTTTTCCGTTCCGACCGTGTGCTGAGTCCAACCCATGGCGTAACAGATGGTTCCAGCTTTCTCGGGAGCTCCCGTCTTTGAGAACTCTTCGCAGATTTCAAGGAACTTATCCTTTGGAGTCCCGCAGATTTTCTCGACCATCTCAGGAGTATAGCGGGCAGCATGTTTCTTAAGAATCTGCCATACACAATTGGGGTCGGACATGCTCATATCCCTCTTTGGAGAATGGATAATCCCACCCGGAGCCTTCTCGTCCGGGAGATCTTCGGTCTGATAAGCCCATGTGGCTCGATCGTACTTCCTCGCCGTGGAATCATACCCGCTGAAGAGACCGTTCAAATCGCCAGGCATCTTGAATTCGGGATTGACCAACAAAGTAGCGTTGGTATAGCACTTGATATACTCTTCGTGGTACTTCTTGTTCTCAATTACATAGTTAATCATGCCCATGATGAAGGGGATATCCGTACCTGAACGGAGAGGTGCATAGATGTCTGCCTTAGCGGCGGAGCGGGTAAACCTCGGGTCTACACAGATTAACTTGGCTCCCCTCTCCTCCATGGCCTTGGTTATCCACTTGAAGGACATCGGGTGATTTTCTGCTGCGTTACCACCCATGATAACGATACAATCACTGTTTTTCAAATCGACCCAGTGATTGGTCATACAACCTCTACCAAACGTCGGTCCCAAAGCTGCGACCGTGGAAGAGTGTCATATGCGTGCTTGGTGGTCGATGTAGACAAGTCCGAGGGTTCTCATAGCTTTTACCCAAAGATAGCACTCCTCGTTGTTTACAGCCGCTCCACCTAAAGACGCAATAGCTTCGACGCGATTGACGATGTTTCCGTCTGCGTCTTTTTCCATGAAGTACTTGTCCCTGGTATCTTTTATTTTGCGAGCAATATCGGTAATTGCGTCGTCCCAGGACCTTTCCTCCCACTCACAACCGCCCGGTCCGCGATAGAGCACTTTGGTGTTTCTTTTGCCAGCGGAGTCCGCTGCCACCTGAAACATTGAAGCGCCCTTGGAACACAAGCTGCCCAGGTTTGTCGGATGATCAGGGTCACCGTCAATTGCAATCGGATGACCGTGCTCATCAGAATAGATGATAGCGCCACAACCACAAGAACAATAAGGACAAATAGTATACGCGGTATTGGTGCCAACCGTTCTGAGCTCTTCTGCCTCAGCCGCAACCGCTGCCATATTATAACCAAATTCTATAAGAGCAGTTGTCGCTACCGATGCGCCTGTGAGTTTTAAAAAGCTTCTTCGTGTGAACTTCACGTTTATGGCTCACTCCTTTCTAAAATAGTGTGTGGCTTTTATAAAAAGCCAAATAAAATCGCTTTCGGAATCCCTAGTAAATGAATGATAAAAATAAATGACTGGTGTGATGTATGCTAATTAGGTTGGATAAGTTAAATAAATACCATTAGGGGTTCCGGTTCTTTTCTCTTCTGGCCTCACCCCCCCTCTCTCTCTGATTTTTGCATCAGGTTTACTTGCCAGCAAACTCGACGCAAATCAAATTGGTATTGCACAATAAAAATAAAAGAGACCCATGACAGATATGCCAAGGATCTCCTTTGCAAATTGGCAGGCATAAAAATTGCTCTTTATACCCTATCGCTCACCTCTCCCAGGGGGAAAAGATGAGTCGGAGATTTTTTATTTATTTTATTAAAGTATATTCAATAACCTACAATAAATTCCTGCAAAATGTCAACAAAAACAAAGCCACTTATTTTTTATTATTCAAATTGGCTTCCACCGTTACTTTTTTTAAGAGGTAATGAAGCATATAAAACAGCCTCTTTGCATGATTTGCACTATGAAAGCAGCGAATCCATATATTTCGAAACCAGCGTAAATTTAAATTACCCGCCCTAATTGTAATCATTCTACAAGGTTAATCTAAGCCAAAAATATGTTTGATTCTTAGAACAAGATATTAACACTATAAATACGTTTTCCAAAATTTAAAAAAAAGTTAAATCGCGTTTAGTTTCAACGATAAAAAGAGAGTTTTTTTTGAAAAGATTCAAATGTTATGATATTATTATTTTATTGATATTTTATCAAAAAAAATTTCGCTAATAATTTAAGTAATAATTGTTGCACGCTTCTTTAAAAAATCTTCCGCAAATTAAGCAATTGAGTTTAAAGTGTTAACCCAAAGGAGTAAAAATTAAAGGAGGCCAAAATGCGAAAGTTTGTATATTTTGTACTTATCTTAGTTTTTTTGATACCCATTTTAAGCATAGTTTCATGCAAAGCGCCCGCCAGAGAACCTTCTGAAAGACCTACCGTCATTGAGTTTTACAGCGCCACCTGACCAATCTGCGCAGAGCAGAAGCCCATCGTTGATGAGCTAGAGAAAAAATATGAAGAAAGCATAAACCTAAGAAGAGTTGAGCTTACATCGGCCGAATGGAAGACCGAGTCAGAAAAGTACAACGTAACATCGGTGCCCGCCTTTGTCTTTCTTACACCCGATGGAGAATTAGTTGAGAAAATAGAAAATCTTCAAGAAAAAGCCACTCTTGAAAGTAAAATTAAGGATCTTCTGTAATCTAGGAAACGATAAAAATGAGAAGGATAACTTATTGTTTGCTCGCATTTACAGTAATTTTGATTTTAATTTTGGTCATCGCATCCTGCGCTAAGAAACAAGAAGAAACGGTTGAATCCGATAAAATCATGTCAACGACGACTGTTAAAAGCGAGGGTTTCACGGAGCCCGAAGGATGTACCTGACATGCTCAAATGTACGAGCACTGGAAGGGCTCGATGCTAAGTAAATCGTATGAGGATGAATTATTTAGGAGACTCTATCTTCTCGGAAGCGAAGAAACAGACGGGTTAATTGACGAGTTTTGCATGCGATGCCACGCTCCTATCGGAGTCTATCTCAAGGAAATCCCGCCCGCCGACGGCTCAAAGCTTAGCGACATAGCAAAGAGGGGAATCTCTTGTGATTTTTGTCATACCGTTTCCGGTTACAAAAAAATTGGAAACGGCAACTTTGAGCTATCACCCGGTATGATAAAACGAGGTCCTTTTGAAGACTCAAACTCTCCTGGCCATAAAACCGCCTACTCCGAACTTCACACAAAATCGGAATTTTGTGGAATATGCCACAACCTGTATCACCCAACAAATAATATTCCATTGGAACTGACCTATACAGAATGGAAAGAAAGCCCCTATGCAGAAGAAGGAATTCCGTGTCAGGATTGCCACATGAGGCAGAACCCCGGCATTCCAGCTACCGGAATAACTAAGAGACCCGATTATCCGGGCATAGCCGGCGCAGGGGGAGGAAAAAGACCCCATCTCTATACCCACTATTTCGTTGGGGCAAACACAATTCCTCAAATACAGATCGATGAAACTTATAGGCAGTTGGCGATAGAGCGCTTGCGAGCAGCTGCGACACTTGAAATAATCCGCCCCACAAACCCAACGCCAGACACTGAAAACACAATCAAAATTAATATTACCAACGCAGGAGCCGGACATTATCTTCCAACAGGTCTGACCGAACTAAGACAGATGTGGCTATATGTAAAGATAACCGACAGCTCCGGTAAAACAATATATGAATCAGGAGCTTTAGATAACGAGGAAAACATAGACAAGACATCCACCATATATCAATCGATTTTTGCAGACAAAAACGGCAATCCAACCGAAAAGGTATGGAAGATAGAAAGTCTTATTTCAGATAATCGCATTCCACCTAAAAAATCGGCCACCGAGGAGCACTCATTTAATATCCCGGCAACAGCAACATTGCCCCTTAATGTCGAAACTGTTTTAAAATACCGTTCCGCGCCACAGCATTTAGTCGATGAGCTATTCGGTAAAGGAAAAGTTACTCCCTTAGTGGTTGATATGGTAACGGAAAAGAGTCAAATTAAGTAGAAAATCCATATTTATTGACAATGAAAGACCGACCACTAAAAATAAAGTAAATGAGAAAACTATGAACAAAATTTTCATAAAAATTATAACTTTTTTAGCGATATGTTCCATGATGATAATCATTTTAAGCTCTTGTGCTTTATCGCCAAAAGAACCGGCCGTTGAGCTCTCGGATAAACCGCTCGTAATAGTGTTTTCATCACCCGCCTGACCGATTTGTAAAGAGATTGAGCCCATCGTCGATGAGCTGAGTGAGAAATATCAAAACGAAATTGATTTTAAAAAACTGGACGTAAACAACAAAGAGGGACAAGAAGCATCCTCAAAATACAGAGTTTCCTTTGTCCCCTCAATCATCTTTCAAAAAAAAGATGGGGAAGTCAAAGAAAAGATAGTTGGCTCAATCAGCGAAAAAGACTTTGAGAAAAAAATAGTCGAGCTTAAAAATAGCTAATTTACATACCCAATTCGGTTTTAACTTTGATAAGACGAATGATATCCGTTCTGGTTACAAGTCCAACCAAATCATTTTTTTCGTTAACCACAAGCAAATGTCCAATTTCCTCCCTAGCCATCTGCATCAGAGCATGAACAGCATCGTTATTCACATTTATTGTGAGCAACTTATCTGAAGAATGCACAATTTCCCCGATGGTGGTGGTGGCCCATCTTTCCCGAGGAATTTCTTTTACATCATGAAGGGTGACGACCCCTAGAAACTTATCGCCTTCAACAACTGGAAAACGCCCGAACCTGTACTTAAGAAAATAGTTGCTTACTATTTCATCAAGCGTAATCGAAGGAGAGACGGTTAAAACATTGGGGGCCATTATCTCCGACACCTTAATTCCCGAAAGAGCACTTTGAAGAACAACTTGCTGATAACTCCCCTGGGCAGCCTGATTTAAAAACCAGCCGATTAAAATGAACCAAATTCCTCCTATTCTCCCTTGTATTGCCGACATAAAACCAACGAACATTAAGAGATAGGCCAAAATCTGTCCGACCATTGAGGCCACCTTCGTGGCAAATTTAATATCTTTCAAAAAGTACCAAAGGAGCGCCCTAAGGAGACGCCCCCCATCAAGAGGAAACCCCAGCATAAGGTTAAATATCGCAAGCATGAAATTTATTAGAGCAAGATAATATAGTGGGGAGATAAGCACATTTCCCAGATTTAAAATATTAGCTAAAATAAAAAAACCATAAAAAAACCCTGACAAAAAAATGCTCGCCAAAGGTCCCGCAGCTGCCATTTTGAACTCTATTGCCGGCGTAGAAGGCTCTTCCGTCATTTCCGCAACTCCGCCAAATATAAACAGAGTGATTTTTTTTATGGGAAGTTTGTTTAATTTGGCGACATACGAATGACACAGCTCATGAAAGAGAAGAGAAGAAAAAAATAAAAGAGAAGTTATCAAGCCGGCCAGCACACTTATTGGTAAAGAGGCAAGTTCCGCATCAAAAATCAGGGTGAACTGAAATAAGATAATTATAAAAATTATAAACCACGTGTAGTTTATCTCTATATTGAATCCCAATATCTTACCAATTTTAATTGAAGGAAGAGAAAACATGCACCTATCCTTTCAACTGGCTTTCAAAGAACCTTCTGTTATAATTCGATTATAGTATAAATAAAATTTTTTAACCAAGGAGTTAAAATGAGCATCCTGGTAGTTGGTTCAATAGGCCTCGACAACATCAAAACCCCTTTCGGAAAAGTTGAAAACATCTTGGGCGGTTCCGCCATCCACTTCTCGTATTCCGCCAGCTTTTTCTCCCCCGTAAATGTGGTTGGGGTCATCGGGGAAGATTTTCCCGATGAACATTTTAACCCTCTCAGGGAAAGAGGGGTTGATTTAAGAGGAGTTGAAACCAAAAAGGGTAAGACTTTTAGATGGTCAGGATCGTATGATTATGATTTAAATCAGGCGCATACGCTTGAAACTCAACTTAATGTCCTCGAAGAATTCAACCCCAATCTGCTGAATGAATACGAAGAATCGAAGTTTGTTTTTCTGGCAAACATCGACCCCGAACTCCAGCTGGAAGTTTTAAAACAAATAAAGGATCCTTATATTGTGGTCGGTGATACCATGAACTTTTGGATTGAACATAAAAAAGACGCTCTTATGAAAACCCTAAAAAACCTCGATATACTTCTTATGAACGATTCGGAAGCAAGAGAACTTTGTGGAACACACAGTTTGTTGGAGGCGGCACAGAAAATATTGAGACTTGGACCATCCACCGTCATCATTAAAAAAGGCGAGCATGGCGCACTCATGTTCACCGATTCCACTCATTTCGCTGCCCCCGCTTATCCTCTTGAAGAAATAAACGACCCCACGGGAGCGGGTGACAGTTTTGCGGGAGGTTTTTTAGGTCACCTCGCTCAAACTAAAGACTTCTCCGAAGCAACTATACGAAGAGCGGTTGTGTTTGGAAGCGTGATGGCCTCTTATAATGTCGAAGACTTTGGACCCAAAAAACTTCAAAAATTAACCACTCAAGAAATAGAGAAAAGATATAAGGAATTCGAAGCAATCACAAGATTTTAACTTCCTTCGTCTGCAACAACCAACAATTTCTTTTCCTTGCCGGGATGCCAATACCAAACTTCAACTTCGGCTAAATCCTTGGCTTTGCTGTATTTAACCGTAAGAAATGCGGCTTTCCTGATGGCTTCCTTGCTCACATTCCCTCTAAGAATAGTTCGCGGACCAGGATGGCCATTGACCTGAAAAAACATATCACTCTCCTTGACCAATCCTATCAAACTCTCGTTTTCTTCTTGGTTTCGAGAAACAATTATGATCGCATCGTCTATTGGGAAATGCCGACCATATTTTAACACTTCAAGATCATTTGCATCTGGCTCCCGGTTTATTTCAAACAAAGCTTTTAAGCGCTTGGAAAACGAGCTGTCCGTCAAAAGACATCCTCCGGCCGGGGTTGGAAAATCTTTTAAACCATACTCCTTTGCCAACTCAAGCTGGAGTTTACGAGAACGCCCTTGAATAGAAAGCAATTTCTTCCTATCCACCCAGCGCTTTTCTTCAGGCACCGTCGGATTGAGAAGTTTTGCCGAAAGAGGACGAAGGATATAACCGTCGTAACCTGATTCTTTATCGACCACCCTTAAGGCAATCTTATTTTGTGACATCGGACGCTCACCGAGAACCTCGCCCGAGATAATAAAAGAAGCTCCCGCTTCTTTCATAAATTCCCCCGCCTTTTTGGCCATAAGGATATGACAATCAAGACAGGGATTCATATTTTTCCCGTAACCATGTTTCGGACTTTTTACAATTTCAAGATGTTCTTTGGTTATATCTCTGACGGTTAAGGAAAATTCCATCTCCTCGGCCATTTTTTTAGCATCTCTAGGTCCAAAAAAAGGGGTAGCAAAGGTAATTCCCTCCACCTCTATTTCTTGTTCCTGAATTAATTTAACGGCCAAGATGCTGTCCAACCCACCCGAAAAAAGTGCAACTGCCTTCATAAGACCTCCACAGATAAATTCATCAATTAATCTAAATAAAACAATATAACACCTAAAGTTTGTTTGTTAAATTGACGAATAATACTAGAAGAAGAAATTTTAATTTTTGGAGGTCAACATTGAAACAAATTAACCCCTCGATTTTAAAATCCTGGATTGAGTTGAGCCAGCTGGTAATGGAGAAAAAAAATCTGGAGAAATTGCTACATGATAAAGTTACAGGCCTTCCAACCATCCCGTTGCTTTTTGACGACATTAAGAAGATATTGATGGAGTATAACCAGGTGGGTTTGCTATGTGTAAACATCGCCAAATACAGCAAAATAGAAGAAATTTACGGATATAAAGCCTTCGACGAAGTTATGAAATTGGTAGCGGACATCCTGGAATCATTACTTGGGGGCTCTCTCCGAGAAGCAGATGTAATTTCACAGCTTATGATAAGTGGAAACACCTTTTCAATATTGCTCTCCCCGCCCCGTTCAAAAACCGAACTTACAAAAGAAGACCTCGCAAAAATCAAAAAGAGGGTAAGTTCAAAAATAACTGAAGCGACTCGTAACTCGCTAGATTACGCATTATTTCAAAAATTCGGTTCCTATGTCGGGAGCGCAATTTTAAATTACGATAAAAATGTTCGTCTCGAGCGTCAACTTTACACCGCCCTGGAAGAAGCGCTTCAAGATTCGGCAACCGAAAGACAAAAAGATGCCAAGAAAAGGACGGAAGAGTTGAAAAAGATAATAAAGGAAGAAGAAATATACAGTCTCTTTCAGCCGATTGTTAAACTTCCTGAATTTAAAATTATCGGTTATGAAGCCCTTAGCCGTGGGCCCGGACAGGGTGAATTCGAAAGACCCGATAAGCTATTTAAGATAGCATACCAAAGCGATCTGGTCATCGAGCTCGAGCGAATTTGCAGAAA
The DNA here is from genome assembly GCA_011046085.1 of Actinomycetota bacterium. GTDB lineage: Bacteria > Actinomycetota > Aquicultoria > UBA3085 > Oleimmundimicrobiaceae > DSBK01. The sequence continues at coordinate 974 of DSBK01000092.1, read as the reverse complement.
AAAATCTCTCGCCGCGGCTTGTGATATGAAACCCGAACACATGCTTTTTTTAAATATAGAACCCGACTCGATAAACGACCCTGAATTAAGGCAGATAGCCGCTTCCAACCTTTTGCTTAATTCATATTTGACTCCCGAACGCATAGTTTTGGAGATTACCGAACGCTCGGCAATATTGGATTTCTCGTCTTTTAGAAGCGCGCTCGAATACTTCCGGGCCCTGGGTTTTAAGATAGCGATAGATGACGCCGGAGCGGGTTACGCAACTCTTCAATCGATAATCGAACTAAAACCCGACTTCATCAAGCTCGATATGTCCTTGGTCAGAAACGTCGATACGGATGATGTTAAACAACAATTATTAAAAGCATTGATTAACTTTGGGAAAGAAACCAACGTAAAAATGATAGCCGAGGGTATAGAAACCAAAGCAGAATTGAGAACCTTGTTGGAGATGGATATTCGCTTAGGCCAGGGGTATGTTTTTGCATATCCCAGCGAACCATTTCCGGAAATAAGGTCAGATGCACTTACTCAACCCATTTCATCTCGTTAATCCCTTTTATTTTCAAAATCTTCTTGGTCACATCTTCTTTGTGAACCCCGTGGGGTAAATTCAGAGAGAGCTTTGTTGTACACATTTTACGCTCTTCATCACACTCTAAATCAACTTGCCTTATGTCTACTTTTAACGCCCCCAAAGAAGACGCAACCTCACCAAGTCTTCCAGGCCTGTCTTCCATAACAAACTCTAAATCATGACAACCTTTTAAGACACGCATTTCCATCGTTTTAAAAAAGGTTAAAACCAAAAGAACCAAGATGGTGGCAATTAGCGCCGGGGCATAAAGGCCAATGCCGACGGCAAGACCTATTGCCGCCATAACCCAAATACTCGCCGCGGTGGTTAAACCCCTTACTATTCCTCCCTGACTTATGATCGCGCCCGCTCCTAAAAAACCTATGCCCGTGAT